>DHPM01000008.1:1906-20041 GCA_002410935.1 Caryophanales bacterium UBA5364 | reverse complement strand
TGGTCCCGTAGCTACCATGACCGGATTTAAACTAACAATCGAAATATCAATCTTTATTTTTTCTATCATACTTCTAATAAAGCCATGTAAATCATCATGAATCCCCTTATCCTTTTTAGGGGTTCCTTGTTCTTCAGTTGTTGGAAAAGACATTGCTACATTTTTAATACCTGCTGACATAGTTGCTTCTTCATGAATCTTTAATTGAGTAAATGAAATTAATTTAGTCATCTCTTTATATATTTGATTAACTTTAATTTTATTAGGTTTAGTATGATTTAATTCAATTTCAACATACGGTCCCTTATTAAAATCAATAAATTCAACCTTTTCTTCTTTAATGACTTTGTCATAACCAACTTTCTTCATGATTTCTCTTGTATTACCACCACCCGACCCACATGCAATAACAATTCTTCTAGGAGTTGATTTCTTAACCCATTTTATAATTGCTCTTAAAGTATCAGTTCCAACAACCACGCCTTCCTTAGGATTTGGTTTATCAGCATTAACCCAGTTAGGAATAATTGCCACTGTATCTTCTTGTTTTATTAGTTCTTTAGCTTTAATTAATTTTAGTCCTTTTGATACAGCGTTACTTTCATTCTTTAATAAACACTTTGTAATAGCGACATCACGAAAATTATATTCCATAATAAAAATCAGTCCTTTCACTCATATTATGTGAAAAAGAACTGATTTTATTTTATCTATTTCTTAAATAATTAATAGCTTCATCAAAAGTAGCAATACTGACTATTTCAATATCAAAATTATTATCTTTTTTTAACTCCATGGCTTCTTCATAATTGCTACCACTAGGTACTAAGAAAATATCGGCTTTCTCTTTTATAGCACCCCTAAGTTTATATTCAACTCCTCCAATTAAACCCACATTACCTTCTCTATCAATCGTACCTGTTCCAACAATCGTTTTACCATGAGTTAAATCTTCTTTAGTTAAATGATCATATATCGCAATTGAGGTCATTAAACCACCTGAGGGACCTGATTCTGATTTTTTAAATTTTAATTCAACTTGTGGTTCAGTATCTAATTTTAAATCAGCAATTAAAACAATTCCAATAATAATACGGTCATAATCATAATATAAAGTAGCTGTTTTATCACTAATAACGCCTTTATTTTCAACTTTAATATTAATGGTGTCATTTTCTTCATATCCACTTAAAATGTCCGTTAAACTATCAAAATCATCTATTTTTTCACCTTCAATATCTAACAAAACATCACCAACGACTAAATCAGTCTTAGCTTTTGTATCTACATACGAAACAATTAAATCTTGATTAATAATATCAACCTTTTTACCTACTTCATTATAAGCAACAATAATGGCATTATTATTAGCCTCTTTTAATAATAAAGTATCTCGATATTGCATTTCCCATAAGGTTTGATTATCGTAAGTAACATCACTTATTTTAACTACATCCCAAGTATCTTTTAGGAGTGCTACTAATAAAGTTGGAATCGTTGCTTTTAATTCTGATACATAAGCTAAATTAAAAGTTCCAGTTGGTTCATAACCATTTTCAATTTTTACTCGTTCTGATACATTGATTAAACCTCCCGGAGTATTAATAAAATATGGGAATGGGATAGTAAAAACAATAAATGAGATAGCAATAATTAAAAATGATTTATAGTATTCCTTTATATATTTTTTAATCTTATCATATAATTTCATATAGTCTTCCTCCAATTAAAGATATGGTGATTATTTGAAAAAAATTATTAGTAGTATCATTATTATGAGTTTTTTACTCTTTATTAGTACTCAAATATTAGTTGATTCAGAAAAAGTATTAACTAGTGTTTTGTTTTCACTTGAGATTTGGCGTTCTACTTTATTTCCATCATTATTTCCAATGTTTGTTGTTGCGGATATATTAATTCATTATGGTTTTGTTGAATTAGTTGGCGAATTATTTAAACCATTTATGAATCATGTCTTTAAAGCAAGTGGTTCATCGTCCTTTATTTTTATTATGAGTATTATATCAGGTTTCCCTAGTAGCGCTAAATACATAAAAGAATTATATCATAGTGGTTCAATCAATGAAGAAGAAGCATCAAAGGTTTTAACTTTTTGTCACTTTTCGAATCCTTTATTCTTATTAGGAAGTGTCTCGGTATTACTAGGCAGTGAACAAATAGGATTACTAATTTTAATTTGTCACTACTTAGGTAATGTTATCGTTGGGTTTATTTTTAGAAATTACCACCCAACAACCGAAAGAAGTAATAGAATTGATTTTAAAAAAGCTATTTTAAGCATGCATAATAAAAGAATTAGTAACGATCAAAACTTTATTCAAATAATTACTAATTCTTTAGTAAATTGTATTGATACACTACTACTTATTTTAGGAGTTATCACTACTTTCTCTATTATTGCCACCATTTTTAGTTTTAACAATTATTATAGTGGTCTTTTAGAAATGACTCAGGGAATAAAATATCTTAGTTTTACTGAGTTATCAATTGAATTAAAAGCCATAATTGCAACTGCTATTATTTCATTTGGTGGTCTTTCAATTCATCTACAAATAACTAGTATTTTAAGTGATATTAAAGTAAAATATTTTCCCTTCTTTATAGCGAGAATACTCCATGCTATAATATCGAGTCTTCTTGTTTTAATTGCTTATAATATTTTTTAAAGTAATACGAATAAACCCATTACCTTCCCTACCATGTTCAGTTGAGCCATCAAAAGTAGAACAAACAGGAATGATTCCACAATAACCTGATCCTCCTCCGCCAGCACCATAACGGACAGCACCACCACCACCGTAGTAACCGCCTCCGCCTCCGCCACCACCAAAGGTGTCAGAATAAGTACCACCAGCTCCGCCTAAGCCTAAAGAACCAGAAGTGGGTAAAATAGTTAAATTAGTATTATATGTAGCCATAGCTCCACCAGCTGTATCAGTGCCTCCTGAGCCATTATAAGAAGTAGTTGTGTAACTACTCATTAAGCCATTAGTTCCACCACCAAAGCCTCCAATAGCAGGGTTAGCAGTATCATTATCACTACCAGCTCCTCCGCCACCACCAGCGACAATAATACGGTTACCTAAATTAGTACCGCCAATTCTTATATCAGTTGCTCCACCACCAGAACCACCAGCAGTAGTCGTTCCCATACCACCAGCTCCACCACCATTATAACCACCTGGTGTTTTAGTATTATTAACGAAACTTCCCGCTCCACCAACAAATAAATTAATAACGGTATTTTTATCTAATTCGATATCAGCAACAGTATAACCACCAAGACCACCAACATCAATACTTGAAGAACTACCACCTTGAGCACCCCATAACTCAATATTATAAACCCCATTAACTAAAGTATTAAAAGTTTGAGGATTACCAGTATAAGCAAATTCCACCATTGATGGGACAATCGTTACCTTACGAGAAACCTGATCCATAATAATACCATTACTATCCGTAATCGTATAAGTTATTTCATAAGTCTTGCCTACTTCGTTCCCAACTTCCCCTTCAATTACAACCTTAGGGTCGTTTTGAGTAATCGTTCCATCATCATAGACAACATAATAACCTAATTCTTCATATGGGATTCCGGTAAAACCAATCATTTCTGAAGAACCTGTTAAATAAATATGACGATCAACATCTAAAATATCTTCAAACGATAAATCAGTAATTGAAGTTAATCTATTATCATATTGATAGATAACATTTATCCCATAATCATCACCTTCAAATAGTGAATGATAAATCGGTACATTAATTCTAACAATTGAATTATTTTTACCTGCACCAACTTCTAAACTAGTATTAGTTGATACTTTAATATTACCATATTGACTACCATTAACTAGAGATGTTTTATAATCTCCATAACTAAAAGTATTATTTTTACGATCTATTTCAAACCGAGAAATAGAATCATCATCAAAAATAAATTCAATGCAAGTTGTACCACAACGACTAGCAACAATTATTTCTTTATCATTTAATTCAGAATTAATCTTTTGACTAATAATCGTTTGTTTCGTTAACAATTGTGATCTAACCCCAGCTGAAATATATAATTCTTTTAAAACAATAACTAATTGAAATAGTAATAACACAATTACTGAGGTTAAAACAAAAGATACAACTAATTCAATAACAGTAAACCCCTTATTATTCTTCATGATTACCTCCTACTTGTCCATCTTTAAACTTCCATAAGTATCATCATTATATTCAACAATCAATCGATATGATGGATCATTATCAATATATTTTATATACTTAATATATTCTTTCATGTTTTCCGAAAAAGACAGATCACTATCTTTTAAATCACTAATATCAGCTTTAGTAAAAAGAATTGTTTTAATATTTAATTGTTCAAGTAACATTGAACAATATTCTACTTCTTCAAAATATTCAGTTGGACAATTACTTATATCAATATAATAATTATTATTTATATCACCATTATAAAAAGTTATTAGTTTTTCATATCCATCACTTAATATAAAATTACGAACATTAGCGGTTCCATACAAAGCATCGACTGTATTATGTTTAAAACTGCGATTATAACCTCTTACAATATTTTGAAATTGAATAAATAAATAAATTAGAATTGAAATGATCATAGTAGATACAATAAGTGTTTCTACTAACATAAACCCCCTATTATTCAATTTTTTCATAAAATCGCTCCTTTATGATTGAAAATATTATAAATATATTATATAATATAATCAGAATAAATGCTAGTACTAATTTAGAATAAAGGGGATTGAATAGTATGATGAAAAAATTTGATTTTGAGAAAATGCCGATTGTTGAAGTAGTAAATGAGATTATGTTAGATGCTTCTAAAAGAGGTGCCAGCGATATTCACTTTGACCCACATGCAAATGTTATGAAAGTTAGAATTCGTATTGATGGAACATTAAGAGATTATTCTGAAATACCTAATACGGTTAAAAAGAATTTAATTACTCGTATTAAAATTATTTCTGGAATGAATATTACAGAATCAAGATTACCACAAGATGGTGCCATTAAAGCAACACTAAAAGACGTTAACTTAGACCTGCGTGTTTCTGTTATTCCAACTAGTAATGGGGAAAAAGTTGTTATTCGTATCTTAGACTATTCTATGAGTTTAAGCGGACTTGAACATTTAGGATTTTCTGAAAGTAACTATTTAAAAGTATTAAAAATGATTAATGTACCTAATGGTATTATTTTAGTTACAGGGGCTACAGGTTCTGGGAAATCAACAACCGTTTACTCTATCTTACAAAAGTTAAATCGTGAAGATACTAATATTATTACCGTTGAAGATCCAATTGAAATGGATATTGAAGGTATTAATCAAATTCAAACAAATAGTGAAATCGGTTTAAGTTTCGCAACTGCTTTAAGATCGATCTTACGTCAAGACCCTAACGTTATTATGATTGGGGAAATTCGTGATACTGAAACAGCTAAAATTGCTGTTAGAGCGTCAATCACAGGACATATCGTTCTTTCGACTATCCATACTAATAACTCATTAAATACGATTGAACGTTTACTTGATATGGATGTAGAACGATATTTATTAGCTAGCGCCTTAACAGGTATTATTTCACAAAAACTAGCTCGTAAATTATGTAGTAATTGTCGTGTCCTTAGAAAAACAAATGATTATGAAAAAGATTTATTCCGTGGTGTATTAGACCGGGAAGTTAATGAAATATATTCTTCAGAAGGTTGTGAAGTATGTGGTAATGGTTACCATGGTCGTATTGCTTTACATGAAGTATTATTAATTAACCAAGATATAAGAGATGCTATTAGTACTGGAACACCAAAAGAAGAATTAAGAGAGTTAGTTTATAAATCAGATGTTATTACATTACTTCAAGATGGACTTGAAAAAGTTATTAATGGTTCAACAACATTTGAAGAAGTATTAAAATTAATCGAATTAGAAGATGATGAACGTTTAGGAGATAAGTTTGACTTGAAAGCCGCTTTAGAAGCTGCCGGACTTACAAAAGAAGCTGGAACAGTTAGTGAATTAAATAATACTGAACAAGCTCCTACACCTAATCCAACTGTTCAACCAATGCCATATGTAGGGCAAACACCTACGGCTACACCAATGCCTAATACTAATAGTCAAGTGCAACCAACACCAGTTACGCAACCTCAACCTAGTCAGCCAACACCAATTAATTATCAAAGTACTCCCGCACAACCTACTCCATCTAGTCAACCAACACCGATTAGCTATCAACCACCAGTGACTAGTCAACCGGTAACTAATAATCAAGTTGAAACATTAGAAATTTAAGTAAATAAAAACATATTTCATTTGAAATATGTTTTTTTATCTTAAATTATAACTATAATATTAGAAGTTTAATAAAGTCAAAATCTAATTGTAATAATAATATGATTAAGGCACCAGCACTGAGAAACGGCCCATATGGAACAACATGGCTACTATTCTTATAAAGAAGGAATAATGAAATAGGTAACCCAATTATTGATCCTAAGAAGATAGCTACAATTGACATTTCCCATCCAAGAATTAAACCAAAGAAGAATAATAACTTGATATCTCCTCCACCCATTGATTCTTTCTTAAACATAAAGTCTCCTAGTTGTTTAATTAAAAACATAATAATGAAGGAAATAATTCCATTTATAATAGCGATACCTAAGACTTCTGACCCTCTAATAAACCAAATCTCAAGTAAGAGAAATAATCCCCCTACGATTAATACTTCATCAGGTATAATCATATATTTCATATCACTAATTAAGATAATTAATAAAATTGAAGTGAATGTTAAAGCAATCAATAACTCCCATGTGACACCAAACGATAAGTAGGCTAAAGCAAAGCAAATCCCACAAACCATTTCATAAACAGGATGAATAACAGGGATTTTTGATTGGCACTTTTTACACTTACCCCTTTGAATAATATATGACCAAATTGGAATAAGTTCTAATGCCGTTAAACGATGTTGACATTTAGGGCAATGTGATGGTGGTTTAACAATCGATTCCCCGTTAGGTAACCTATCACCCACCACATTATAAAATGATCCTAAAATAGTCCCTAGCATAAAGAAACATGCTGCAAAATAAATCATAGTAACCCCCCTGCTATTTTTGAACTTGAGTATACATATTGAACATTGGAATAACAATTGATAATACAATAATACCAACAATAAGTGTTAATAAAATAATCAATACCGGTTCAATAAATGTCTTAATTCGAGCTACAGCATTTTTATGTAACTCTTGATAATAACTAGATACTTTACCCATCATTTCTGGTAATTGACCAGTACGCTCTCCTGTAACAATCATTTCATAAGCAGGAAGTGGTATTGCCCAATGATCTTTAAAAGCTAAAGATATTTTTTCACCACGAGCTAAGTTAGTAATTGTATCTAACATAATCATTTTATAAATTTCATTATTTGTTAACTTATTTAATATTTCCATACTATCAGTAATAAAAACATTATGCGATAACAATGAAGCAAAAGTCTTCGTAAACATCGTAATTTCATTATAGATAACAACTTGTCCAAATACAGGCATATGCATAACTCCCCATTGAACCATTGTCTTAAATACTTTAATTGATTTATATAGATAACGGAAGATTATTACAAAGATAACAATACCAATTAAAATCCATACTAAATTTTGTTCTAAGAAATTACTTAATTTTAAAATCGTTAAAGTAAATGATGGAATTTCAGCACCTTCCATACTCTCATATATTTGAACGAATTTTGGAATAACAAATACCATAATAAATGTAATAGCCGCTAAAGCAATAACTAAAATAATACTTGGATACATCATTGCTGTAACCATTTGTTTTCTTGTTGCCTCAGCTTGAGTATAATATTCAGCCATATCATCTAATGATTCAGGTAATTCACCAGTCATTTCTGACGCTTTAATCATATTGATTAATAAACGAGGGAAAGCCTCACCTTGTTTAGCTAACGCATCACTAAAGTTTTCACCCATTGTAAGGTCATAAATAACGGCTCTAAAAATTCTTTGATATTTTTTATTTTTATATTGACGACTTAAGATTTTTAATGCTTCAACTAGCGGAATACCTGCTTTAATATATGTTGATAATTGAGTAATAAAGAAAATTAAGTCCTTAATTTTAATCTTTGTTTTATTAGTTTTAGGAGCCCCATACATAGCTTGAATAAACCATGATGATTTAATACTATAAACTTCAAACCCTTCACTTAATAAGAATGAGTGAACTTCAACTTTAGAGAATGCTTCAAAGTAATCCTTGACTAACTTTCCATCAGAATTTCGTCCAACATATTCGAAAACACGCTTTTTATCACTCTTAACAGCATCATCACCTTCAAAACTAATTAATAAGGCTTGACGATTAATATCTTCTTTATTTCGAGCATTTTTAACAAATGATAAATTATTATATTTCTTATGGAAATACTTTTTAATGTTCTCAGGTAAATTTTTAATTGTGTCATTAATTTTCTTCCAGTAATCTTTTCTTGATTCCTTCTTAATTTCAACTGCTTCATTAACATAAGTATTTTTTTCACGCCATTCAGCTTTAGCTTTCTTAGCTTCCTCTTTTTGTTTTTTAAGTTCTAAAGCTCGAGCTTTTTTATCTTCAACTTCTTTTGCTTTTTTTCGAAGTAGAGCCTGTCTTTGCTCTTTCTTTTCTAATTTAGCTTTTTCTCTAGCTCGTTTCTTATCTAGAACATCTTGAACTTTTCGCTTATTAACTAATTCTTGAAGTTCTTGATTCATAACACTATATTCTTCAATATTTTCATTTTGTAATTCTTTTTCATATTTATTTACTCGATTTGATACTTTTAATAATTTTTTCGAATAAACTATCGGTAATACTAAACTAATAGCAGGATACTTCAATAAAACTCTTACTAACCTTGAAGTAATCATTGATGTAAAGACAAAACCATTAGTAACCTTTATAAACAATTCTTTTGTAATGGTTAAAACACTATTAATAAAATACCATAACGTAAAAAAGAACCCCAACGAAAAAAGGCGCACAAAAAGAATTGGAATCTTTGTAACATAATAGACCAATCGATAAACATATATACTTAAAACTATGTATATGGGTTTATTCACCATCTAACACCATCCAATCCCTCTTATTCTTTATTGTATATTAAAATTATACCATATTTTTATCTTTTGTAAAACATTTTTATACTATTTCATATAATATTTTAGAAAGGAGTATGTAAATGAATTATTATAATCCCTATTATATGAATCCTTATGCTGTAACATCGTATGGAAGTCGTGGCCTTTTTGGTGGGCTATTTAGAGGTATTAACTGGGGAAACTTAATTAGTGGAACACAAAAAACGCTAGGTTTGATTAACCAAGCGATCCCTGTCGTTAAACAAATAACACCAGTTTTAAGAAATACTAAAACGATGTTTAGAGTAATGAATGAATTCAAAAAAGTTGATACTCCATCTATTAATAATAAAACCAATAATACATTACCTATTTCAGAAACAAAAACCTCTGAAACAAACTATAATATTAATGATGGTGGCCCAACATTTTTCATTTAATACTTGTTAATAAATATATTTTATAATTAAGAAATAGTCTTTCGACTATCTTTTTTTTAGGCGTTTTACTTAACATGACCTTATAAACATTAAGCAAGTGTTGGATATAATTTCTATCCATTTTTCTTTTATTTAGACGAATAATTGGTCCTATAAAATAATCAATATAACGATATTTCTTACGACCTAAACAAAACTTTATAATAATGTAATATCTTCCCTTTTCATAAACAATTTCTTCATTAGTTATTACATACCCTTTTTTAATAATTTCAAACCTTAATGATTTTAAGTTGTTATTTGATTGAATAATTAAATTATTAAACTTATAACCCTTTAATATTTTTAAAATGGTACTAGTTCCCATACCTGAAATAATAGCCGTATCAATATTATCAATATTAATACCACTTAAACCATCAGTTTGAATTAAAGTGATTTGATCGCTTAAATCATATTTTTCAACATTATCATGGGATACTTTAATAGAACTTTTACTAATATCAGTTGCAATACATTTTACATGTCTATTTAAAGTAAGATAAATGTCAATTAGTGCATGATCACACCCAATATCAATAATGTTACTGCCGTCATCTACTAAATCAGCAATGGCCATAAGTCTTTTAGATAACATTAGTCACCCATATAATCTTTAAGTTTTCGGCTACGAGAAGGATGTCTTAACTTTCTTAAAGCTTTAGCTTCGATTTGACGAATACGTTCTCTTGTAACCCCAAACATTTGGCCAACCTCTTCTAAAGTACGACCCTTACCATCTTCAAGACCAAAACGAAGTCTGATTACCTTTTCTTCTCTTTCAGTTAAAGTTTCTAATACTTCACTGATTTCATCTTTTAACAATTCATTAGTTGCATATTCTTCAGGGCTCATATTACTTTCATCTTTAATAAAATCCCCTAAATGAGAGTCATCTTCTTCTCCAATTGGTGTTTCTAAACTAACTGGATCTTGACTAATTTTATAAATATCTCTAATCTTTTCAACCGTCGTATTCATCTTTTTAGCCAATTCTTCTTCAGTTGGTTCACGATTAAGTTCAAGCGTTAATTGTCTTTGAATACGAGCTAATTTATTAATTGTCTCAACCATATGAACTGGTACCCTAATCGTACGAGCTTGATCAGCAATAGCTCTAGTAATAGCTTGTCTAATCCACCAAGTAGCATAAGTAGAGAACTTAAATCCTTTAGTAACATTAAACTTCTCAACTGATTTCATTAACCCAATATTACCTTCTTGAATCAAGTCTAAGAAAAGCATTCCACGACCAACATATCTTTTAGCAATACTAACAACTAAACGAAGGTTAGCTTCTGCTAATGTCTTTTTAGCTTCTTCATCACCCTCATTAATACGTTCAGCTAATTCGGTTTCTTCTTCAAGTGTTAATAATTTTATTTGTCCTATTTCTTTTAGATACATTCTAACAGGATCATTAATTGTTAAATCCTTAGTAAGAACATCATCTTGAAGCAATAATTTATCAACTTTCCCACGACTATTATCCGTTTCATCTTCGCTAACAATAGCAATATTATTTTCATTAAATAAATTATATAATTCATCTAAAGAATCAGCATCTAAATCTAATCCTTTTAATGAAACAGCAAGTTCCTCATAAGTAACATACCCATTTTCTATTCCTTTTTTAACTAATTCCTTTTTTCTGTCTTCAAATGTTTTAATTTCGTTAATCATTGTTTTCCCCTCTCTTTAACTTGACTACTTCCATAGCAATTTTTGCTTGCTCTAATGGATCTACTTCTTTATCCATTTTTTCCTTTAACTTCTTAATTTGATAATTAACATTGTATTCCTTAATCGTATCAATATAATCATTAATTTCATCTAAAGTATATTCTTCACTTAAATTTAATGATTCTATTTCACCAATTGTTTTTAAAATATCATTATTATCCGTTAAACTACTCATTAAGTCAGCCATATCGATATAATTATTTTCTTTATAAAACAAACCTATTTCATAAGCCAAGTAACGGTATTTATCAGTTGGCATATAAGTAATCTTTTTATTATATATCTTAATAACTTCTTTATTTCTTAACATATAATAAATTAAATATTTTTGAGCTTTTTGATACTTATTTTCTCTAACTGAAACTGCTTCTTTTTTTATTGGAATAATAATATCAGTTTTAACTTCTACTAATTTACTTTTTAAAAAGTCAATATCTAATTTTGATTCTTCACTAACCTTTTTAATCGTAATTTCCCTTAATATTTCATCATCAATCTTATTAAGTTCATCAATTATAGTATTAACATATTTAGCCATATCTTCACTATTAGATAAATCTTTATTACTTTTTAAATAAGATAATTTAAAATCCATAACATTCATTGGATTATTTATTTTATGAGTAAATTTATCACCAAATTTTTTAATATAATCATCTGGATCCATATTGTCTTCTAAACGAATAATTTTAGGTATAACACCAACATCAATTAATTCATTAGCACAAGCCATAGTACCTTTTGCACCCGCTTCATCACCATCAAAACAAATAATAACTTCTTTAGCCAATTTTTTAATTAATAACGCTTGATTTTTAGTAACGGCCGTTCCAAGTGTAGCAACAACATTTTTAACCCCAATCGAATATGCTCTAATAACATCCATTTGACCTTCCATAACGATAACTTGTCCACTCAAACGGCATTCGTCTTTAGCACGACTAAAGTTATATAATAATTCACCTTTTTTGAAGATATCAGTTTCCTTAGTATTGATGTATTTAGCCATATCTTCACCATGATAGATACGACCACTAAACCCCACTACTCGTCCATTAATATCCTCGATTGGAAACATAATACGATTAGCAAATATATCACTTAAACCATATTCATTTTTAATTACTAAACCACTTTGAAGTAGATGTTTATTATCATACTTCTTTTTTATTAATAAATCAGTTAATATTTTACGATCTTCTAAAGCTAGTCCAATTCCAAAATGCTTAATCATTTCATCATTAATGTTACGATTTTTTAAATAAGATTTAGCTTTTCGACCATTAACTGTATTAATATTATTTTGGTAAAACTTTGAACCAATATCATATATTTCATATAATTCACTAAACTTCTTTAAGTTATCACCTTGGGTATTAATATTGATATTAATTGGAATACCCGCGATATCAGCACACTTTTTCAAAGATTCAGGAAAAGAAATATTTTCATAATCCATCATGAATTTAAAAACATTACCCGTTGCCCCACAAGAAAAGCATGTATATATTTGCTTATCTTTAGAAACACTCATACTAGGATTCTTATCATCATGAAATGGACAAACCCCAAAATAATTCTTACCTCGCGGAATAAGTGGGATATAAGTGGATATAATATCTACAATATCTACACCATTACGAATATTATTAATCACTTCTTGCTCAATCATACTCATCAACCACACTCTCCTACTATAAATATACGACAAAACTTTTCATTTTCCTTTTTTATTACCTAATTTCACTAAATTTACATAAAATATCATAAGGAGGGCCTCATGAATCACAAACAAGTTAAGTATATAGCTGTTATTGGAATTTTTGTTTTGTCTTTCATTTCTCACTATGTATATAACATTATTCCTTCACCACTCTTATCCATATTCTTTCCAGTCAATGAGAGTATTTGGGAACATATGAAAATTATTTTCACCTCGATTATTATTTACGGAGTAATCGATTATTATTTACTTATTAAATATAATATTAAACACAATAATTTTCTATTATCATTAGCCATTAGTTCGATAGTTTCTATTCCTATTTATTTAATTATTTATTTACCTATTTATAACCTAATAGGTGAAAATTTATTTATAAGTATCTCAATTTTATTTATTGTTATTATAATATCTCAAATTATTAGTTATTATATTCAAAAAAGAAATAATATCAACTCAGATATCATTTCTTGTCTTCTAATTATTATCACATATATTGTATTCGGTTATCTTACTTATTATCCAATAAAAAATTATCTTTTCTTTGATCAATCAAATAATAAGTACGGGATTAATATCTATTATCTAGGGAATTAGTCCAAAACCTGTACCAACATATCTTCCGTTAGTACGACTCGCTAATGCAGGCGGATTATTATATAACTGACCCTTTACAATTAAAGTAGTTGAATGTCCTCCATCTAAGTTAGCAGCATTATGAGCACCATACTTAGTTAAAACATCAATCATATTTTTAAGGGTTGCACCATTAGCATAGTTTTCGCCATCAGCAACTAAAAATAATACAATACCGTCTTTTCTTTGAGCAATAGCAACACGAGGGGAATACCCCCAAGGGTCACCTACTACTTTCATCGGTTTACCATTGACAATTAAGAATGGTCCAAATTGGACAGCATCACGCAAGTTATGCTTATTTAAAGCATCTTCAGCATTTGATCTAACCAACACTAATTTATCATCTTTATTAAATCCGATTACTGGTCCAGTTACACCATCATCCCATATTATTTTACCATTTTTGAGTACTGGTCCATAAGGAATACCACTAGCTTTACCATTAACATCTAGCACTCCACCACCATTTATACAAACGACTCCGCCTTCTCTAGGGCACATAGTAATGATACGTTCACCAATAGTTCCAAACTGCTCCATACTAATAGTTTTCACTTTAGAAGGGTCATAAATAGCAACTAAATAACCTGTAGAATTACCAATTTTTAAATCAATAATCTTATAATCATTATTACCAGGTGTTCTTTCTAATATTTGTTCATCATATTTATTGTCATAATGATCTTTTGGTTTAGTATCAATAACAATATCATCAACATTAGTATTTTCGTCGATTACAACAAAATAGTTTTTACTCATAACATCTTTAATCATTTCATCATTATAAAATATATAAGCTAAATATTGATGAGTCATGGTATTCATAGCAGTCGTAACTAATAAATTACGGAAGTAACTAATTGGTCCATAAGTTAAGAAAAAACCAATTAAAGCAAGAATATCTAAAACAATTAATACAATTGTACTTTTTTTCATGTTATACCTCCAACTCATATGGACTATTTTTAGTACCATTACCATCTACTATTTTAGTTTTATTAATACAAATAGCTGGTCTGATTCTCTTAATATAAGTTATTTTAGATGAATATAAATTTTCATCATTATTAAATGAATAAATCATTCTATTATCTGCTGGAGTCATGAAAAAATAATTACTAAGACTACTATTAATCTTTATATCTGAAACATTATATAATCCTACTTTAGCACTAACTTTGCTACTAAAGACATTCTTATAATTATATTGACTCACTTTCGTATATTCTCCTGTATACCAATCACATTCAACTAGCAAATCCTTATAACTTAATGAATCATAAAGAGTTGTGTTTAAATACTTAGCTAACGAATAATTGATATTAGTACTAAACTTATTATCAATCGGACTAAAACTATAAGTATTATATTCACCACCATAATAATCATCTAAAATTAAACGGACTGAATTTTTATTTTCTTCATATACTCGCCAAATATCATTATCTAATTTAACATATGAATAAGTATCTAAATCTTTAGCTACTTCCTCTTCAAAAACATATGGATCACTAATTGTTCCTGAGCCACTTTGAACAACAGCTGTTTTTTTCAAAGTAATAATTGGTTTAATTGCATAACCATTATCAGGTTTGCTTTTTGACACATTACCTTCTGATACATGCCATACCATATCATCACCAGCTGAAGTACTTAACCATATATTATTTGAATTATTCATATAACTGCTACCATCATTAAGAGAATTCACATAATCATTTAAATTTAATAACGAAGCATAATCAGTTGAAACAGTTTCAGTACAACTAAAACTTTCCAAATCATCAACATTATCTTTACATAATGTATTTGGTTGTAAATACTTATCTTTATCTCTTAAAGATTTTTCAAAAATACCAGTATTATTACCATTTTCAATTAACCAATTTCTAATATTAGATTCTTTATAATCATTAGAATCATCATCCCACATTAAATTATTAACATAATCATCAGTGATCAGTAAGATACTGTTATCATTATATATTTTTACAATTCTCCATAATAGATTAGAATAACGAACATAATTAGTATCAACATCACCTTTAAAAACAAAAGTTCCTTTAACACTATATAATCCATCACCTTCATAAATAACAGGATTATTCTTACGAACTGTAGCCCCCATTATTTCTTTTCTTTCACCACTAACTGTTTTAGGATTAAAAACACGATAATAATGAACAAACCTATACGCATAAAAACAAGTAAATCCAATTAAAAAGATTAAACTTAAAATAGTAAAACCTAATTCTAATTTACTCATTTTTTCTTTATTTTTATTTTTCCTTTTTCCCATTTTTTTCACCTATCAATCTTCATAATTATATCAAAAATTAATTATTATATCAATCATTATTCGACAAATTATGCAACATATATTTTTCATCTATATTAATATAATACTCATATATAACAATATTTTCCAATAAAAAAACTAAGTAAAATATATTACTTAGTTTTTAATTATTTAAAACAATAAATACTCTATATAATATAACATATTCATAATTAATTAAAGGATTCATTGACAACATCTATTTAATTTAATGCTTAATTTCATATAAATAAGTTTTGTATGAAGAATATCTTATTGATTCATATTTTATCCACACAGTTCCTGCTGGAATTGTGTAAGTTCTTTCAAAAGTTCCACTGATACTACTTACAACAACTTTACTTATTTCTGTTTTGTTTTTATCTAAAAATCTAAATGTTGAAGCAATCGAACCACTACTATATGAATGACCTAATCTAACTATAATTTGCTTTCCGTGCATGCTTGGGTCTACCTTCATATATTTATTTGTATGATTGGTTATTCCAGTTGTATTATTTCCATCATATGTAGGTGTGTCTAAGCCATCCGCAACCTGTGATTTGTAACTTGATACAATTCTTGTTTCATTTCCATATTGATCAATACCTCTAGCATATATAGTTTGACCTTGATTTACCCATACCGGTTGATCAGTATATGATAACCATTCTCCTTCTGTTCCAATACGATACAATCTTTGAACACTAGTTGGAAAATAATTAATTGTTATCATTTGATATGGTTGCTTTATCTGTTTTGTTGGATCGGCGTGTAATAACATATAGCCGTTTTCAGGTTTGAAGATTGGTTCATTTCTTGGTTCTATTTCATATAAATAGGTCCCATATGAAGAATATCTTATTGATTCATATTTTATCCATACAGTTCCTACAGGAATTGTATAAATTCTTTCAAAAGTTCCACTTATACTACTTGCAACTACATTACTTATTTCTACTTTGTTTTCATTTAAAAATCTAATTGTTGACGCAATTGAACCACTATTATATGAGTGTCCTAATAATACTCTAATTTGTTTTCCGTGCATACTTGGGTCTACCTTCATATATTTATTTGTTTGATTGGTTAACCTAGTAGAATCATTTTCATCGTATGCTGGCGAAGTAATTGAATCTGTAACATTAACTGTATAACTTGATACAATTCTTGTTTCATTTCCATATTGATCAATACCCTTGGAATAAATTGTTTCACCCTGTTTTACCCATACTGGAGTATTTTGATAACTTTTCCATTCGCCTTCCGTTCCAATACGATATAATCTTTGAACACTTGTTGGAAAATAATTAATTGTTACCATTTGATAGGGTTGTTTTATCGCTTTTGTTGGGTCAGCATGCAATAACATATACCCATTGGTTACATTAAATGTTGGTTCGTTACTTGGTTCAATTTCATATAAATAAGTGGCGTATGAAGAATATCTTATTGATTCATATTTTATCCATACAGTTCCTACTGGAATTGTATAAAATCTAGTAAAAGTTCCTCTTATACTACTTTCAACTACACTACTAATTACAGTTTTGTTCTTATCTAAGAATCTAATTGTCGAAGAAATCGAACCACTACTATATGTGTGGCCTAATAAAACCCTAATCTTTTTACCATGCATACTTTGATCTACTTTCATAAATTTATTCGTCTGGTTGGTTAGGCTAGTTGAATCGTTTTCGTCATATGCAGGCGGCATTATTGCGTCAGTTACATTTACTTTGTAACTTGATACAATTCTAGTTTCATTACCATATATATCAATTCCTTTAGAATATAAAGTTTCACCCTGATTGACCCATATTGGTTTGTCTTGATATGGTTTCCAATCACCTGTTGTACCAATTCGATATAATCTTTGAACGCTGGTTGGGAAATAACTAACTGTTACCATTTGATATGGTTGTTTTATCGTTTTTGTTGGGTCTGCATGTAATAACATATAACCATTAACCGCACTGAAGGTTGGTTCATTACTTGGCTCTATTTCATATAAATAGGTACCA
>DHPM01000008.1:1206-1737 GCA_002410935.1 Caryophanales bacterium UBA5364 | reverse complement strand
TGTATAAAATCTAGTAAAAGTTCCACTTATACTGCCTTCAACTACACTACTAATTACCGTTTTATCCTTATTCAAAAATCTAATTGTGGATACAATCGAACCACTACTATACGAATGACCTAATAAAACCCTAATCTTTTTCCCATGCATACTCGGGTCTACCTTCATATATTTATTTGTCTGATTAGTTAATCTAGTTGAATCATTTCCGTCATATGCAGGCGGCATTATTGCGTCAGTTACATTTACAGTATAATTTGATACAATTCTTGTCTCATTACCATATTTATCAATACCCTTAGAGTAAATTGTTTCACCTTGATTTACCCACACTGGTTTATCTTGATATGTTTTCCATTCACCTGTTGTTCCGATTCGATATAATCTTTGAACACTAGTTGGAAAATAACCAATCGTTACCATCTGATATGGACTAGTTATCATTTTAGTTGGATCGGCATGCAATAACATATATCCATTAGTAGCACTGAAGGTTGGTTCATTGCTTGGTTCTATTTCATATAAATAGGT
>DHPM01000008.1:0-1030 GCA_002410935.1 Caryophanales bacterium UBA5364 | reverse complement strand
TGTATAAAATCTAGTAAAAGTTCCGCTTATACCGCCTTCAACTACACTACTAATTACAGCTTTATCCTTATTCAAAAATCTGATTGTGGATACAATCGAACCACTACTATATGAGTGACCTAATAAAACCCTAATCTTTTTTCCATGCATACTTGGGTCTACCTTCATATACTTATTTGTCTGATTGGTTAATTTAGTTGAATCATTTCCATCATATGCTGGTGAAGTTAATGAGTCCGTAACATTTACAGTGTAGCTTGATACAATTCTTGTCTCATTACCATATTGATCTATTCCTTTAGCATATAATGTTTCACCTTGATTTACCCACACTGGTTTATCTTGATATGTTTTCCAATCACCTGTTGTGCCAATTCGATATAATCTTTGAACACTAGTTGGAAAATAATTAATTGTTACCATCTGATATGGACTAGTTATGGTTTTAGTTGGATCGGCATGCAATAGCATATAACCATTAGTAGCACTGAAGGTTGGTTCATTACTTGGTTCTATTTCATATAAATATGTACCGTATGATGAATATCTTATTGATTCATATCTTATCCATTCTGTTCCGACTGGAATTGTATAAAGTCTACTAAAAGTTCCACTTATACTACTTTCAACTACACTACTAATTATAGTTTTATCCTTATTCAAAAATCTGATTGTTGACGCGATTGAACCACTACTATATGAGTGACCTAATAAAACTCTAATTTTTTTACCGTGCATACTTTGGTCTACCTTCATATACTTATTGGTTTGATTAATTAATCTAGTCGAATCATTCCCATCATATGCTGGGGGTGTTAAAGCATCGGCTGGCATTCCCACTACTTTTGTAGTTATTACTTCTAACCCCGTTGTTTTCTTAACACTTTTGGCTCTTAAGGTTCCACTAGTTAAAGTAAATGGTCCTGTATATTTTATCCATGTTAAACCATTATCAATACTATAATAATTATCAATATCAGTTCTATTATCGTATGTAATAGTTGTGGTTGCATCTAGTATTGTTCCATAT
>DHPM01000007.1:108608-108788 GCA_002410935.1 Caryophanales bacterium UBA5364 | reverse complement strand
TGTTGTTGTGCTAGATTTTACATTTCCACTCGCATAACTCTTCGATACTGATCCACCACGTGTATAACCAAATAAACCTCCGACACTATCTAGTCCTTCTACATCTCCACTTGCATAAGCATAATTTATGCTTGCTGAATAAATTCGTCCGGCTAAGCCTCCTACATAATAGTTTGTTCC
>DHPM01000007.1:85630-108506 GCA_002410935.1 Caryophanales bacterium UBA5364 | reverse complement strand
GTTACATTTCCGGTTGCATAACTACTTGTGATTGTGATTGTTCCACTATTATGAATTCCAATTAAACCACCTATATAACTTGTTCCACTTATATCACTAGAAGTATAGTCATTGATAATAGATGAACTACTACTTATATATCCTATTAATCCACCAATATAATTTCTTCCTTCAACTCTTCCACTAGAGGTTGAATTTCTAACAGTCATTGTTGTAACATGACCAATTACACCACCAATATAATCACTTCCATTAATGAAAGCGTCAATTTGAATATTTTTTACATCTAAATTACTAGTTATTCTACCTACTAATCCACCAACATAATTAGTACCTTTAATTCTTGATAAACCTCTTATTTTGATGTCTTCTAGTTTAATATTTGGTTCTGATATAGTTCCAGTTATTGTTCCTGTGTAATTAGTGTTATTATTATTCTCAAAATTAATAAACTCAATATTATATATTTCAGCTCCAGAATGGATATTTGTGAATATACCAGATGCATTAACTTTAAGATTTAATATTTTATATCCTTTTCCATCTAATGTTCCATAGAAATCAGTAATGGCAGGGAAGTTTTCTGCATAAGCACTATTACTCATATCAATATTGTTCATTAAGATGTAATCAGCTTCAACATCATTTCTTATATTATATAAGTCTTCAGGTGTTCTAATTTCTTTTACATCGACAATAACGGTTCTAGTTACTGAAGCACTATTACCCGCACGATCGGTTGCTGTATAAATTATTTGATATGTTCCTCTAATACTTGGATTAAAGTTACTATCGATTGTTACTTTAACATCAGGGTCTGTATTATCTGTTACAACAACTCCTGCATCACTATAAATATCACCTAAACGATGTTTATATATTGGTTCACCATTTAATGTTATCACTGGCGCTTCCGTATCAATAATAAATTCTCCACTACGCGATACGGTAACATTACCTTGATTGTCACCACCGATAACCCATAGATAATATCTTGCACCATTTTCATTAGGTGTTTTTACTAAACCATTATTTGAAAAAGGCTCAGTAATATCATTTTCATTTAATATACCAGTATTAGTAGTCCATGCGTATTTTAATGTCGATTGATTTACCCCCTTATTTGAACTAACTGATATACGAACATTGGTTCCTTGAGTTGATATTCCATTTGGAGTAATTGTTATTTTAGGTCCATCAATTGGTACAATAACTGTCCTATTTGCTCCAGTAGCACTTCCATTACTTCTATTAAAAGCAAATATACCCGCTGATGTAGTTCCACTAGATACTCCACCTCTTATAAACCAAGGAGACGAAGAATATGGCATATATGACTGATCATTATACCAAGAACCACTATTAGAATTGTAAGTATTACTTGTTTCATAAATAGCTGTACCATATTTACTAATTGAATTACTATAATTAGCTGAAGTACTATCTGAAGTAATCGTATAAATATCTTTATATTTTGCTTTGGCTCCAATTATACTCGCGCCATAATTATTTAAATTAGCATTATTATTGTTTACATATGATGCTGTGAATTCATACCTGCCACCACTCATATCATATATTCCATATATGTTTCCTGTAGTTGAACCATTGTTTCCTACTGAAGTATTGTATTTGTTTTGACATCCACTATAACTTCCTGCTGAAGCACTGCTTCCAACACATCCAGTTATATACGTACTACTATTATTAATCCAAACTTCAGTTGTTTTACCATAAATTGATTCTGCTAAGTAAGCAACAGCACCCCATTCACTATTTTTAATTAAATGACTATCAATTTCACCTAATTTCCAACCATACTTATTATTATTTCTTACATTATAAGAAGTCATAAAATGGTTATTGATTGAGTTATCTAGTGAAGTAGCATTAGGTATAAAGCTAATATTATTAGTTGTTCCACTACCTTCAAATTTTGCTACCCATATTCCCGTTAATTGTTGGTCTCCATATACAAAGGCTGGATGAACAATATAATTAGTTTGAGATGAACCACTATATTTAGGTACAGTATCAGCGTTGGTTCCATCTTTAGCAATATTGGTATTATTTAATAAGAATTTAATATCAATATTACCTTGAGTCTTAGTATGATAATTAGTGCTGATTCGATAAGCAAATCGTGGTATCCATACCCAATAACTACCATCTTCAGTCTTGGCATTAGCCCATTTTTTATCATCGTAGTTATACCAACTAGCATCATATTGAGTTGTAATCATTTCTGTTGTATCAACCCATCTAATTGGTGTCATTCCAGTAGCTAATACCGGATGATTTATTCCTTGATCCGGATTAAATTCATCGCCAACATCAATTACTTGAATTGTTCTGGTTGCAGTTGTCGTATTTCCTGCTTTATCTGTTGCAGTATAAGTAACTGTATATGTCCCAACAAAACTTGGGTTAACATTACTACTTACATTCACTTTTACATATGGATCAACATTATCGGTTGCGGTTGCTCCAAGATCTTTATATATTGCTCCTTTAGCTACAAAATAAGGATTACTACCATTAATTGTTATCACTGGGGCACTATTATCAATAGTATATGGACCTCCGCTTACAATACTTTGGTTACCTTTTCTATCTTTAGCGATTACCCATAAATAATATGTATTAGTTTCAACATTTGGAATATCAATTAAATCGCCATTATTGAAAGTATTATTTATTACTTCAACAGATGGTTGAACACTACTTGTTGTCCATACATATTTAAGCGTATTAGGGTCAACTCCTGTTATATCGTCAGTGACAATTATTTGAACCTTATTGTTTTCAATGCTTCCATTAGCAGTACTTGGATTAAAAGTAATATTTGGTGCAAAAGTGTCTTCAACTGCTTCCCTACTATTCAAGCGGTAAGGATTGTTTAATGTTCCATCCCCGCCTAAAATCAAGATATCAGGTCGAAGGTTGATTACTGGTCTTAAACCTTGAACTTTAGAAACTTCACTTCTTCTTAAAGCCCCATTAGATTCTACACTAAATATATATCCTTCAGTAACTTTATCTCTATTAATAGTCATATAATCATAATTTTTATTTAGGAAATTTTTAGTTCCACAATTTGTTTGATTATACGCTCCGCATGCATTTTCAGAAGTAAGTAAATAGTCACCACTATTAATTAAACCAATCGCACTTTTAATAGTTGTTTTTATTTTACATTCATCATTTTTAAAATCATCTATGGAATATGGGGTATTAATACTTCCGATACACCAATTAATTGGAGAAGTTAATACTGTTTTTTGTGGTTCTGTAATGTTGTTATACCAATTATCTAAAAATACTCTGATTGTAGATGAATTGTAATCACTACTTGTCTCATCAAAAATAGCATTACCAATTTTCCCATTCTCAATAGGTAAATTAGTACCATTTTTAACACCTTCATAAACTATTTTAATTCCTTCATCATCTGCTTTTATGATTCTCCATAATAAAGGAATGTAATCATATTCGTTATCTACTGCACTTCCAAATGCTACCCAGTTATTTGGATTTTCCCCAATGAAGTATTCAGCATAGTACTTTGGAACAAAACTGTCATCTGGTGCATCTTTTAGACTTGCTTCAACAACATTTACTGTTCTTACTATGGTTTCGGCACGTAATCCTACCTTATCAGTAGCTTCATAAGTAATAGTATATGTACCTAATAATCCTGGCACTAAATTACTTGTTATCTTTAAACCATCTTCATTTAATCCACTATGAAGTTCAGTAACTGTAGCACCTAATTCTTTATAAGTACTATCTGCTGGTATTTCAATAACATTTTTACCATTAAGTTTAATAACAGGCGGAGTATTATCAAGAAGATATCTCATACTTGCTTTTATTGTTGTATTTCCATAGACATCTTTTGCCATTACCCATAGATAATAATTACCATTTTCTCCTTCTGGAGTACTTACACTATTACCATTAACTAAAACTTTTTGAAAACTAGTTTCAGAAGGTTTAGTAATACTTTTACTCCATAAATATTTGAATGATTCAATATCTAATGCACCTTTATTTTCACTAACTGTTACTTTAACTGAGTAATTCTTATGATACACACTACTACCATCCGGTTCAAATGTAACATTAGGTCCTTCTTGCTTTGATACCTTTATTGTTCTTGTTATTATTTTTTCCACACCATAATCACTAACTACTTTATATTCAATAATATATTCACCAACTATATTAGTATTAAGATTACTAGTTATAACAATCTTATCGGAAATATCACCATCTACCTCATCAAAAGCGATTGCTCCTAACTCTTGATATCCATCACCAACAAAAATTTCAATTGTATCAGCACCATTTAATTTTAAATCAACACCTGGTGGTAATACTTGAATTGTTCTTAAATCTTGAATTGTTTTACCAATACTATTAGTTATTTTATAATCTAAATAATACGTTCCTACTGTTAAATTATCTATCTCTTTAGTTTGAGTAATAATAACTTCTTCAGTTAAATCACCATCAACATCATCAGTTGCTGTATAACCTGGTTCTTCATACTCATCACCAATCGTCATATTATAAGGATTATCCCCTAATAATGTTAAAGTAAGATTAGTATCTAATACATTTACTTTTCTCTCTACTATTATTGGTTCACTAACACTATCATCTTCATATGAATAACTTACTGTATATTTACCAACAATGTTTGGATTTAGATTAGTTTTCACAATAATTCGATCACTTACATCACCAAGAGTCTCATGAATAGCAGCAAATCCTGGTTCTTTATATATACTACCTACATACATATCGTGTGGATTTTTACCAATCAATTCAATTGTGACTTCTGGATTGTTGACTTGAACAGTTCTGATTTTATATGATGTTTCTTCAAAACTATTAGTAACTTCATACTTTAATTTATAACTATCTATAGTAGTAGGATTAACTTCACCTATTATCCTAATGCTTCCTGTTAAATCACCATCTATTTCATCATAAGCGGTTGCTCCTAATTCAATATAGATATCATCTTTAAATATTTTAACGAATTCATCACCATTTAATGTTATTTCAGGTTTTGGAGCAAAAACATCAACTATTCTTTTAACAGTTGTTACTTTTCCATGACTATTAGTAACACTATACTCAACTTCATATTTTCCTTTAACATCAGTATTGACTGTTGATACTACTTGAAGTTTATCAGTAATATCACCATCTATCTCATCATAAGCGGTTGCTCCTAATTCTTTATAAGGTAATAAAATGCGATGTTTTAAAGGATTATCACCTATAATTGTAATAATAGGGTTAGGAATATAAACTTCAACTTTTCTAGTCATAGTTGTAGTAACTCCTAAACTATTAGTTACTGAATAAGTTACATCATAAGTTCCTACCTTTGACGTGTCAACAGAACCACTAACATTTATTTTATTAGTTATATTTCCATCCTTTTCATCAATCGCAGTTGCTCCTTTTTCAATATATTGTCTTCCTAACACAATTTTTTCATGAGCACTACCATTTAAAGTGATTTTAGGTTTTGATAAATATACTTCGACCCTACGATAAACTATCCTTTCGTTTTCAGCGTTATCTTTTACTGAATAACTAACATAATATGTACCTTCTTTATTAGTATCAACACTTGAAGAATCAATTTCTATTCTACTGGTTAAATTTCCACTATAATATTCATCATAAGCGGTGGCACCAAACTCTTGATATGTTTTCCCTATTAAGATACGATAAGGATTTGATCCATTTAATCTAATAACAGGAATGGAATTATCTAAACGGAAATAACCAGTTGATTTTATAGTAGTATTTCCATGAATATCTTTAGCGATTACATAAAGTTTATATAATTCTGTTCTACCTGATATGGTAAGTGTGCTTCCACTTTTAAAACTCGTTCTAATTAAGTTTTCTAATGTAGTATTTCGAGGCATTTCCCATTTACTATTAATCCACATATATTTAACACTGCTTGGATCAACATCGTATTGCCTCTTAGTAACCGTTACTTTTACCCCATGACTTTTTTTAGCAGTAGTTGATTTTTCTGGTTCAAAGGCAATCTCTGGTCCATCATCAGGCAAGATATTAATAGACCTTGTTACTGAAGAAGTAACTCCATAAGTATTAGTTACCTTATATACAATTCTATAACGATATTTTTTTTCAACAATTACTTCAGATACAATACTATCTTTTGTTTTATAACCATTACCTGATTTTACGGTTTCATACCTAGTAATTTCCTTTTCTATTTGATTAGTAATATCTCCATCAACCGAATCAAACGCGGTTGCCCCTTCTTCAATATAACTTGATCCTACATAAACATTAGTTGGACTTTCCCCATTCAATTTTATTACTGGTCTAGATGGTTCTACAATAACTTTTCTAATTACAGGGATAGCCTCTAAACCATCTTTATTAGTTACTGAATAAGTTATTTCATAGATACCAAGTTCATTTGTATTTACTTCTCCAGCGATTACAATATCACCACTAATATCACCATAAAAAGGGTCGCTTGCAGTCGCCCCTAGTTCAACATAAGAATTTTTAAGAGTTATTTTTAAAGGATTATCACCTATTATCGTTATTATTGGGCTTTCTTTAGGAGAAACCACCACTGTTCGAATAACTGTTGGTGCATTATTTCCATCACTATCTTTTACATTATATTCTATCTTATAAGTTCCAGGAATGCTAACATTTAAATCACTACTAATAACTATCTTATTACTAATATCCCCGTCTTCTGGGTCTTCAGCAATTGCTCCTAATTCTGTATAAGAATCTCCTTCTCTTAAAACAATTTTTTCTTGACCATTTAAAGTTATTAATGGTTTATTTTTTATATCGACCATATAATCTTCGATAATATATGGATCATCAATAGTACCACTACCAGATATAAAAACAGTATCACTGTCTAAATTAATAACTGGTCTTACCGATATTACAGATGAATTAGTCATACCAGTTGTAATTTGACCAATATTATTAATATACCAAGCTTTATTTGCTGTATCACTACTAGCATTCATTGTCCAATAATGATATTTATTTTTATATAAGAAGTTATTTTTTTCTTCTTCATTAAATGCACATGGATTAGATGAACCACCAGTTTTATAACTGCTAGTACATGCTGTATTAGAAGAAGTATGTATAAAATCACTAGGATTTAATAACCCTATTCCACTTAATTCACTTAACCCCCTATATTTTCCATAATTAGTTTCACTATCTATACCTTCAAACTCAATAAATGTATCTTTAAAAGTAGGATTATAAAAAGGGATTCCACCTATCTTCCAATTCGTTTTTTTAACATAGTCATATTTATTAATAACAACAAGATTGTCTAACCAATTATTAAGTTTAATATTTAAAGTACTTTTATCAAACGGATTAGTTGAATTTTTGTCATATTGAACTCCTGCAGTACTTCCATGAAGTGTTCTACCATCTTCTAATGGAATATTACCACCATTTTCTACTCCTTCAAATATTAGTTTTATTCCACCTTCATCTGTTTTGACCATTCTCCATAAAATACCATATACAGATGATTGGTGATATCTTCCAAACATAACCCAATTATTAGGGTTGGCTCCTACATAATATTCGCCTACCCCTAATTTATTATCATTATCATCACTAACATATTCATCTGAATTACAATAATTAGGACAAATTACATGTCCATCTATTTCAAAACCTCGTTCCTTTCTTTGTATAACAGCATAACCATCACACTCAATTTTTTTATCTAAAGGATCCAATATTTTACTAACAAGATTATTTTCTCTTAATATTTTCAAAGGAACATTAAAAATGCCGTTATCTGGCAATTTTTTTCCTTCTTTTACCATATAATTTTCAGCGGCTTCAGCCACGGCATAACTATTTAAGTCGCATACGGTTCTATTTACCTTATCTACTATATTACCGATTATTGGATAAGTTATTAAGGCTATTAAAGCTAGAATAATAATAATTCCTATTAGTTCTATCAAAGTAAAGCCCTTACTATTTTTTAATTTCTTATCCATTTTACTACCACCTACTGCTTTAAGTTTTGTTATTTCAATTTTATCATATTGCTGATGCGTTTTCAATAAAAAAAAGGACTGTGTCCTTTTTTATTATAAATATTTTTTGATTTTAGAAAATTCAGAACCTTCTTCTAAATCCGTTTTAGATAGTTGTTCAAATAACTTCTTTTGTTCTTTGGTTAATTTAGTTGGAGTAATAACTTTAATAATAACATACATATCTCCTTTTCCATAACCATCAACATCCTGAACACCCTTGCCTTTTAATCGGTGTTTATCGTTCGTCATAGTGCCACTAGGAATCGTTAATTTTACTTTACCATTTAAAGTAGGAACATCCTTTTTACATCCTAATACTGCCTCAGCAATCGTTATCGGTAATTCAATATAGATATCATTATCATCCCTTATAAATAGAGGATGCTTTTGAACATAAAACTCAATATAGATATCCCCATTTGGACCACCGTTACTTCCTGCTTCTCCTTTACCAGCTATACGAAGTTGATTTCCACTATCGATACCTGCTGGTATTTTAATTTCTATTTCCTTATTTTTCTTAACTTTTCCAGAACCACGACATTTTTTACAAGTATCCGAATAAGTTACTCCTTTTCCATTACAAGTTGAACAAGTAGTTCTCGTCATAAATGAACCAAAAAGGGTTCTTTGTTCAGCTGTTACTTGACCACTACCATGGCAAGTTGAACAAGTAGTTTCACCATGTCCACCTTTGCCTGAACATTCAGAACAATTTTCACTAACATCAACTTTAATTGTCTTTTTAACACCGTTAATAGCTTCATCAAAGGTTAATTCCATTTGCATAGCAATGTCTCTTCCCTTTTTGGCACGATTAGAAGAACCTCTTCCACCACCAAAATTAAAGCCAAAGCCACTACCAAAGATGTCTGAGAAGATGTCTGAGAAATCCATACCTGAGAAGTCAAATCCACCAGCACCATTATTACTAAATGCTGAATGGCCAAATTGATCATATTGTTGACGTTTTTGTTCATCTGATAAAACAGCATAAGCCTCTTGTGCTTCTTTAAATTTATCAGCTGCATTTTCCTCTTTAGAAACATCTGGATGATATTTTTTAGCTAATTTTCGAAAAGCACTTTTTATTTCATCTTGAGTAGCAGATTTACTAACACCTAAAACCTCATAATAATCTTTTTTATTCATACTGCTCCACCCTAACTATTATATAATTTTATAAATTCATCAATTGTTTCATCAAACATATTAATAGCTGATTCCACAACTTTTGGGTTATTCATATCAACATCGGCTATTTTCAATAATTCTATTGGATAATCCCTAGAACCTGATTTTAAGAATTCTAAATATTTTTCTACATATCCTTCTTTACCACTTAAAATATTATTGACAATATAACAAGCAGCCGATAACCCAGTCGCATACTTATATACATAAAAGAAATAATAGAAATGTGGTATTCTAGCCCATTCGTATTTTATTTGTTCATCGACAACAACGTCATTACCAAAATACTTTTTATTAAGTTCATAATAGATATTACTTAGTAACTCCTCAGTAAGTATATCACCTTTTTCACATCTTTCATAGATTTCTTTTTCGTATTCAGCAAACATTGTTTGACGGAAAATAGTTCCTTTAAATAATTCTAACAATTTATTTAAGATAGCTAATTGTTCATTTTTATCCTTTGATTCTTTCAACATATATTTGTATAACAATAGCTCATTAACAGTTGATGCAACTTCTGCTACAAAGATACTATATTGATAATCAGGATAATTATTATTATTAACACTGTAATAACTATGTAGGGAATGACCTAATTCATGAGCTAATGTTGAAACATCATTTAATTTACCTTGATAATTTAATAGTATATATGGTTTGGTATCATATCCTCCACTAGAATATGCACCACTTCTTTTTCCCTTACTACTATAAATATCAATCCATTTTTCATCAAAAGCTTGTTTTAAGTCATTAACATAATCTTCACCTAAAATGCTTAAGGCATTAATAACTAATTGTTTTCCATCTTCAAATGAATAATCTTTTTCTTTTTCACTGATTAAGTCTACATATATATCATATAGGTGAAGTTCATCCAAACCTAAAATGTCTTTTCTTAAACGATAATACTTGAATAGTTTATCTAAATTATTAGATACGGTATCAATCAAATTATTATATACCGATTTATCAATATTATCTCCATATAAAGCCATATCTATTGCACTTGGATGTTTTCTTATTTTAGCTATATTAACATTACTATCAACTTCACCATATAAAGTTGATGACATCGTATTAATAAAATTTTGATAAGTTTTATACATCGTATTAAAAGCATTAATTCGAACATCACGATTCTTAGAAACAATATATTTATTGTAATTACTATTAGTTAATTCGACTTCTTTATCATTTTCATCTTTTATATTATCGAAGGTTAAATCAGTATCTGTAAGTAAACTATATGTTTTAGAAGGAACTTCAAAAACATTATTCATACTAGATATGATTTTTTCTTCCTTTTCACTTAAAGTGTGATCCTTAAATCTAAATACTTCCTTAAAATAATTATCGTATTCTTTTAAAGATTCTACTTCTTTATAATATTCTTTTATCTTGTTGTAATCACTCTTAATTAATATAGGAATAATGAAAGTCGTTACTTCCCCAAATTCCTTATATAAATTATTAGCTTTTCCCATTAAAGTTTGATATGAATTATTACTTGTATCAGCATCATAATTTAAATGAGCATACATATATAGTTTTTCTAATTTACGGCCTACTTCAAAATATAAATGAACTAATTCATACAAGACTTTAGCATCTTCTATGACTTTACTTTTTAATTTTTTAAATTCATTAAATTTAGGTAATAAAGTTACAATAACATCAAAATCTTGTTCACATTCCTTATCATCATTATAGATTAAAGATAAATCCCATTTATATTTATTATCGATTTGTTCACGATTTTGCTCTAATATAGCCATATTTTTTCTCCTTATAAGAAAGTTCTAGTCGCCTAGAACTTCTTTTTATTTTTCTTCATATTCAGCATCAATGACATCATCTTTTTCATCGGTTTCTTTATTAGGTTCTGCTTTTTCTTGTTCAGCTTTTTTAGCTGCTTCTTCATAAACCTTAGTTGCAAAAGCCATAGCTGTTTCATTTAATTTATCTTTCTTAGCCTTAATATCATCAATATCATTTGCTTCTAATGCTTTTTTAAGATCAGCAATTTCTTGTTCTGCTTTTTCTTTATCTTTAGCATCAACTTTATCACCTAAATCTTTGATAGCTTTTTCAGTAGCAAAGATTGTTTGATCAGCTTCATTTTTAACTTCTGCTTCTTGTTTTCTCTTTTCATCTGCTTCTTTATTAGTTTCTGCTTCTTTAACCATCTTTTCAATTTGTTCATCAGTTAAATTATTATTTGATGTAATTGTAATAGATTGTTCTTTATTAGTACCTAAATCTTTAGCCTTAACATTAACAATACCATTAGCATCAATATCAAATGTTACTTCGATTTGAGGAATTCCTCTTGGTGCTGGTGGAATATTAGCTAATTGGAAGTTTCCTAAAGTTTTATTGTCACCTGCCATTGGTCTTTCACCTTGTAAAATATGAATATCAACAGCTGGTTGATTATCTGCAGCCGTACTAAATACTTGTGACTTGCTTGTAGGAATAGTTGTATTTCTTGGAATTAATACAGTCATAACTCCACCTAGTGTTTCAAGTCCTAATGATAATGGTGTAACGTCTAATAATACGATATCATCAACATCACCGGTTAAAACACCACCTTGAATAGCAGCACCCATAGCAACTACTTCATCAGGGTTAACACCCTTACTTGGTTCTTTACCTAATTCTTTTTGAACTAATTCTTGAACCTTTGGTATTCTAGTCGAACCACCTACTAAGATAACTTTATCAATATCTTTAGCCGTTAATTTAGCATCCTTTAATGATTTTCTAACTGGAACTAGTGTTTCTTCAAGTAAATCATTAACTAATTCTTCAAACTTAGCTCTAGTTAGGGTTAATTCTAAATGTAATGGTCCATCTTCACCTTGTGATAAGAATGGTAATGATATTTGAGTACTTACAACTCCACTTAAATCTTTCTTAGCTTTTTCAGCTGCATCTTTTAATCGTTGCATTGCCATTTTATCTTTACTTAAATCAATACCATTTTCTTTTTTAAATTGTTCTACTAAATGGTCGATTATTCTTTGGTCAAAGTCATCTCCACCTAAACGGTTATTACCACTTGTTGATAGAACTTCAAATACACCATCCCCTAATTCAAGGATAGATACGTCGAAAGTACCTCCACCTAAGTCATAAACTAAAATTGTTTGTTGTTTTTCTTGTTTGTCTAATCCATATGCTAAAGCAGCAGCTGTTGGTTCATTAATAATTCTTTCTACTTCTAAACCAGCAATCTTACCAGCATTCTTAGTTGCTTGTCTTTCAGCGTCATTAAAATATGCTGGAACAGTTATAACCGCTCTAGTTATAGTTTCACCTAAATATGCTTCAGCTGTTTTCTTTAAGTCTCCTAACACCATTGCACTAATTTCTTCTGGTGTATATTCCTTACTATTTGCTTTAATTTTTTTATTAGTTCCCATTAATCTTTTAACTGAACTAACAGTATCTGGGTTAGTAACTACTTGTCGTTTAGCAGCTCCCCCAACAATAATTTCTCCATTCTTGAAAGCAACTACTGATGGAGTTGTTCTATCTCCTTCAGGATTAGTAATTACCTTTGCTTCCCCACCTTCAAATATAGATACACAACTATTTGTTGTACCTAAATCAATACCTATTATTTTACTCATTTTATCACCTTTCCTTATTTACTTACTTTGACCATAGCTGGTCTAATAACTTTCTCTTTTAACATATATCCTTTTTGTAAAACTTCAATGACAGTACCAGGTTCAACCCCTTCTTTTTCTTCTGTCATAACTGCTTGTTGGTAAGTAGGATCAAATTCTTCATCTAATCCCTTAACTTCAGTTACTTCAAAGTCATTTAAAATATTTACTAAGTTACCATATATTAACTTAAAGCCTGCTAGAAACTTTGAAACTTCATCCTCTAAATTATCATCATCCATGCTGATAGCTCTTTCAAAATTATCTAGTATTGGTAAAAGTTCTTTAATAATATCTTCATTAGAATATTTTAAAATTCGACTTTGTTCTTCTTCTAAACGTTTACGATAATTAACAAACTCAGCTTTATTTCGAAGAATGGTATCTTCTAATTCACTTATCTTATTATAAGCCTCATTTAATTTATCCATATGTTTATCTTTTTTAGTTGCCTTTTTTTGTTTTTCTGGTTGCTCACACTTACACTCGTCTTTTACTTCTTCACATTGACATTCTGTATGTTCACACTTGCATTCTTCTTGTTTATTTTGCTTCTCTTTTTCTGCTTTATTCATTTGTCACCTCTCAATATTTTTCTTAATATAATCAAGTAACGAAATAACTCGATCATATTCCATTCTTTTAGGTCCAATTAAGGCAATAGTACCTTCATTACCATTAATTTCATACTTTGTTTTAATAATAGTAACATTATCATCAAATTCGTTTTCACTACCTATATAGATATTAATCCCATTATCTTCTTCTTTAATACTACTTACAATTTCATTATCATCAAACTTACTAACAATATCTCTAATTTTATCAATATCATTAAACTCTGGTTGCATTAGGATATGACTAGCACCTTTCATAACAACGTTAGGACTAGTTGAAAAATCACTAAAAGCATTATAGAACGCATTGTATAGTACTTCATGTTGTTTTACATATTTAGCAATCACTGGTTTTACTTCAAACTCTAATTTACTACTAACCTCATTAATTGGTGTACCAATAATTAGTTTATTAATCAATTCAACCGTTCGTTTGATTTCCTCACTAGTTACATGTCCTTCAATTACAATATTACGATGTTCTACATGTCCTTTATCAGTGACCACAAGCGCTACTAAACGTTTATCACTAAGTGGAAAAACTTCAACTTTACTAACTTTATTTTCATTAGATTCAGGACCTAATACAATTGCTGTATAGTTAGTTATTTCTGATATTATTTCCATACTCCTTATAATAGTATCATCTAACATCAGTGAATTATTGTAGAATAATGTTTGTAATTTAAGCATATCATCGCCAGTAATTTCTTTTGGTTTCATGATCCTGTCAACATAATAGCGATAACCCTTTTCACTAGGTATTCTTCCTGATGAAATATGAGTTTTTTCAATCAATTCATTTTGTTCTAAAACACTCATTTCATTACGAACCGTGGCACTAGAACAATTCATGATTTCACATAATGAATTTGAACTCACAGGTCTTGCTGTTTTAATATAATCTTCAACAATTAATTTTAAAAGTTCTGATTGTCTTTGGTTAAGCATGATTCACCTACCTTTAGCACTCCTGATTTGAGATTGCTATTTCATTATACTATTATACTCTAGCAATGTCAAGATATGAGTGCTAATTTTATTTTTTTTCATTTTCTTGTGTAAATTCCTAACTTATTTGATATAATCAATATGGGTGAATTATATGAATATTGTATTGTACATAATTATTTTTGCATCAAAAGTATTTGAAAATGCATTAGGAACTCTGCGATTAATTGTTGTCGCAAATGGTAAAAAGGAACTGGGAGCAATTCTCCAAGGTGTAATTGCTTTAGTCTGGGTTATTGTAACCGGTGTCGTCGTTGTAGGGATAACGGAAGATCCATTAAAGATTATTGCTTTTGCTGTAGGATCAGCAGCTGGTTCTTATCTTGGAAGTTTTATTGAACAAAAAATGGCTTTAGGCAATAATATGCTAATGGCTATCGTTGATAAAAACTACGGAGAATTAATTGCTACTGAGATTAGAAATAATGGTTTTGCTGTTACTGTCTTAGATGGTAATGGTATGGACAAAGAAAGAAATATATTAATGGTTGTGGTTACTAGAAAGAAACGACATAATGTTGTTGATATAGTTAAGAACATTGATCAAGAAGCCATGATTGTTTCTGAAAACACATTTACTTTATATGGTGGTTATCAAAAATAAAAAAACGCATTAAGCGTTTTTTATTTTATCTTTAATAATATATGATTTTAACAAATATGGTTTATCTGTAATAATAAATACATCTTTTCGTAGATTAGATAATTCTTTAACATCGTTAATAGTCCAAATATAATCACCTTTTTGAGCCCGAAAAGCATATCTTTTAATGATTGAATTAAAGTCAAAATGATTATAAAAACGAAGTGTATTGGTCTTATAACCAATAATTAACCCGACTTTAATATCCTTATAATTACTTTTAAAGTATTTAGCTAATCTATAATTAAAACTACATACCGATATATTTAAATAAGGATATTTTTTTATAATCCTATAAACAATATCAGCAAACTCCTTATATTTTTTAGATTCTTCTTTTAATTCAATAATGATCTTCTTATTATTATTTATTTCACTTAATACTTCATCTAAGGTAGATATTTTTGCTTTCGTTCCAAATGTTAAATCTTTAAGTTCTGCTAAAGTTAAATCTTTTATTTCTCCCATCCCATCACTTGCTAAATCAACAAAGGGATCATGACTAAGAACAATTTTCTTATCTTTTGTTATTCTAACATCAATTTCTACTCCAGCAATATAACTTTTACGAAGACTATTTAAAATAGCATCTTTAGTATTTTCAAAATAATAATGATTATTATTACCTCGGTGAGATATTAATTCCATTTTAAATCCAAACACCAAAGGCAATAGCAGCCATTCCTAAAATTAAACCAACAATCCAAAATCCTTTAACGATATCATTTTCATGATATCCTTTTTTTTCAAAATGATGGTGAAGTGGTGCCATAATAAATATTTTTTTCTTTAACACCATAATTCCAAACATTTGAATAATTGATACTAATGTTTCAATTACAAATACTCCTGCTACAATGACAAATGTCAATTCATGACTAGTGATTAAAGAAATTGAGGCAAGAGTTGCTCCTAGTGTTAAAGAACCCGTATCACCCATAAAGATTCTAGCAGGATAAGTATTAAATACTAGAAACCCTAATAAACTTCCAACTAATATAAAACAAAAAATAGCTATTTCTTGATACCCTACAACCCATAATGCATTCCAACAAATCAATCCGAAGGCTAAGAAAGCAATTGCTGAAAGCCCTCCTGCTAATCCATCTAAACCATCAGTAATATTTACAGCATTACTACTTGCAACTAAAACAAATAATAAGAAAATCCCATAAAACCAACCCATATCAATATTAATACCTAAAGTGTAAATATTTAGAATTGGTTCATTACCACTTCTCATAAAGATATAAAAGAAGATTAAAGCAATTGCTAGTTGCCAAAATAATTTTTGAATTTCTGTAAGTCCATCATTACTACGCCTTTTAATAATTAAATAATCATCAACAAAACCTAATAAAGCATAAGTAATAAAAACAAATAAAACGAGAAATAAGTTTTCTGAGAACTCCATTCGGTCTGTAAGAAGTAAAAAGGTAACAACCATTAAGGTAGGTATAATAAAAATTAAACCTCCCATTGTTGGTGTACCATCCTTTTTCTTATGATTCTTTTCTAAAAAAACACTTACTTTTTGTCTAATGTTTGCTCTTTTTAATAATGGTATTAAAATAAGTCCAAATACTACTGATGCAACAAACCCTAACATCATCGCTAACATTGCTTTTGCTAAAATCAACATATTACCATCTCCTATAAGTTGTCTATTATAATTTTTTTGTCATCAAAATCTATTTTCTTATCTCCAATTATTTGGTATGTTTCATGACCCTTTCCAAGTACTAATAGTATATCACTATTATTTAGTTTTTGTATACCTTTTTTAATGGCTTTTTCACGATTTGACTCTATTTCATAGTTTAAATTGTCAAGTCCATCAACCATATCATTAATGATTTCATCTGGCTCTTCTAAGCGTGGATTGTCACTAGTGAATATTACATAATCAGATAAATCAGTTGCTATTTTAGCCATAATAGGTCGTTTAGCTTTATCTCGGTTTCCACCACAACCAACAATCGTTATAATATTATTTTGAGCAAATTCCCTGACGGCATTAATTATTTTCTCAACTGCATCTGGAGTATGAGCATAGTCAACAATCGCTAAATTACTTTTGTGATGGATAATATCCATTCGTCCAGGTGGCGGTGTAAGTTCACTTATCGCTTCTTTTATGATCATATCACTAAAACCAATATCTTTTAATACTATGATAACATTTAACATGTTATAGACATTATGTTTACCTAATAGTTTTATATGATATTCATTATTATTTACTTTAAAGTAAGTTATATTATTGATAATTTCATAATCCGACAATTGGTAATCACTTTTATTAAAACCATATGTAATTGTATCTTTACTAATAAAATGTTTGCTGTAATCATCATCAACATTGACAATTGATTTACCCCCGCTTTTTAACATTTTAAATAACTTTTGTTTAGCGTTACAATAATTATCCATGGTTCCATGATAATTTAAATGATCTTGGGTAAGATTAGTAAACAGGGTATAATCATATTCTAATCCATCTACCCGTCTCATATCTAAAGCATGACTACTTACTTCCATAACTACATATTCTACTTCTTTTTCAGCACACTCAAATAGTATTTCATATATGTCTAATATATCTGGTGTTGTATTGGGTAAGTCACGTATCTTTTTTTCAATATATAAACCTATTGTTCCGATATAAGCACACTTTATATCTAATTTATTTAGTACTTGATGAATTAGAAAAGCACTAGTTGTTTTACCGTTAGTACCAGTTATCCCGATTAATTTTAACTTACTGATTTGTGAATAATAATTATCTTTAAGATAATTAATTAAATAGTCTCTAGTATCATTCACAATCATCGTATCAACACTATATAAACCCTCTTCACAAACGACTAAACTAGCACCAGCAGCAATAGCATCTTCAATATATTTGTGACCATCATTAGTACTTCTTAAAGCAACAAATGTGTCACCTCTTTTAACCTTCCTCGAATCTACTTTAATATTCATTAAAAAACACCTCAATATATCTTATTCAAATACATTAAAGTGTTTCTTTATCCTAATTTTTAAGATACTCTAGAACAATTCTTTTATCATTCATAGGTATTTTTTTATCTTTTACAATCATTACTTCTTCATGACCTTTACCTAAAATTAATAAAATGTCATTATCTTCTAACAAATTAATTCCTTTTATAATAGCTTCTTTACGATCTAAACAAACCTCATAATTAGTATTAGTTAAATTAGTAGTCATATCACTAACTATTTGCTCAGGGTCTTCATAATGAGGATCATCGTTAGTAATAATAGCATATTTACATAAATCAGTTACCATTTTAGTCATGATTGGTCGTTTAGTACGATCTCGATCTCCAGTACAACCAAACACTGTATAAATATTACCAGTAGTAACGTTTTTAGCTGCATTAATTATTTTTTCAATAGCATCAGGAGTATGTGCATAATCAACAATAATACTATTATTTTTATACATTACTGTATCCATACGACCAGCTGGCGCTTTTACTTTAGGAATAATATTCTTAATATCTTCATCACTGATACCTAAATTAGTTAGGACAATAATATTAACTAGCATATTAAATACATTATAGTCACCTAATAATGATGAAGTTATTTCGTGTTCTACACCATTATATACATATTTAAATTTACTATATTGATTGGTAAGTTCCATATCGGTTATTTTAAAGTCTCCACCATTTTTTCCATAATAAATAGTATTATCAGTTATAAAATAATCTTTATAAGCATCATCATAATTAACAATGCTTATGCCATTTGGTTTTAATTTTTTAAATAATAATTGTTTTGCTAAAGCATAATTTTCCATTGTTTTATGATGATCTAAATGGTCTTGAGTTAAATTGCTGAAAATAGCATAATCAAACGGGATACCCTCTAATCTACCACCATCTAAACCTTGACTACTAGCTTCTAAGGCAACATGTTTATAACCATTTTCATATGCTTCAATTAATAAATCATATAAATCACATACATCAGGACTAGTGTTATTTAAACTTGCTACTTTACCATCCATATAAAAACCAACAGTTCCAATATAAGCACATTTAATACCTAATTTATTTAAAGCATCATAAATAAGATAAGCACTAGTTGTTTTACCATTAGTACCTGTTATCCCTATAATTGTCATTTCTTCTAAATATTTACTATAATTGTCATATAGATACTTATTTAAATACTCTCTCGTATTCGGGACAATCACAGTTTCAACTTCATAATTGCCTTCCTCAGCAATAACCTTTATAGCACCATTACTAATAGCACGTTCAATATAATCATGTCCATCACTACTAATACCACGAAGTGCAACAAAGGTATCACCTTGTTTAATTTTTCTTGAATCACTTTGTATATTTATCATAAATCACTTCCTAATATTATTATTTTACTATATATTCAATTTTAAAACAATAAAAACACACATTTGTGTGTTTACTTGACAACTAATCTTTTCCATAAATAATTGTAACATTGAATTATATTTTTTATATAATAATCAATCCTTTATCTGCATATTTGATGACCTTTATCTTTTTCATCCAGTGATTTATCTGGTTCAATTGTAAAACAAAGATTATCAATGTCATCACTTATATTGTAATGATAATTAACTTTCTTAAGTTCGTGACGAACAACGTCGCAGACCGTTATTTCATCTTGATTTAACTCTTTTTTATAATAATCATACATCCAACCTTGAATAACCTTATTAACCTTACATCTTTCTTTTTCTAAAATAATAGGCATACGGTCAGAAATGGCATCCTTTTGTTGCACATCAAAATGATTATATTCATCTAAAATTCTTTTATATTCAACTAAACTATTTTCTAGTGATTCGCTATCTATCTTAGTACCATTTGCTTCTACTCTCTTAATATAATACTTAATTCGGTCATAGAACGAATCAAAACATAAAGAATTAAAAATATATGATAAATCTTTTATATTAGCATTAACATAGTTTTTAGGAATATTAATTTTTTTGATATTCGAAACAGGTATTTGATTATAAACATACTTTTCGTCTTTATGTTCACCCTTATCAAATGGTAACCCCTTTAATAGGGCATAAGCTCTTTCTGAATATGGCAGAGATTGGTGCATTTTAGGAACACAACATTCAAAGCTTACACCATGCATAATAAAACTACAATAAGCGCTTAATTTTTGATCAACCATGCTTCCATCAACTACTGATATCCAACGATCAGCATTACCACCATCAAAATTAGTGGGAACATCTAGTCGCCTATTTATCATCTCATCTTTACTTAAAATCCCATTTTCAATAATTGAAGCTATCTTAAAAAAATCAAACCCTATTCCATGATAACACTTTTTTTGTTCATCATTTTCAATTACAACATCAGACTGATTAAACTTAATAATTTTATAGTATAACGCATTAATTTCCTTAGAACAATTAATCATTTTCTTAGAGGCCTCTAGCCTTAAAAACCTTTCATCAAGAGTTGCGGAACTACGGCTATGAAAACGTAAACGATCTAATGCATCAGCATCTTTTAATATGTCATACAATTTATCATATCTATCCTTAATATCAGGTGTTATTTCATCCTCTAATTCATAGTAAAAGCAAGATGAATATTTTCGGTCTTCCGGCATTGAATGACCTTCAATAATTGCCTTTAACATTCTTAAGTTGTTTTTATCTTTATAAATAGGATGTTTAGCAACCTTTTCAACCCTAATAGCACTAGCATATCCATGAAAAACTTCTTCGTTATCATTTTGACGTCCCATATCATGATAGATAGCAGCATCAATTATAATTTGTTTATCAACATCATCTAAATTCTCTAATTTAGCTAACATATAAGAGAAAAATAATACTTTTTCACTATGATATATACCATGAATTGGGCTTTTATATAACTTATCTTTTTCAATTTTAGATAGTATATCAAGTAACTCAGATTTGTTTTCATCTAATAGGTTAAGATAATAACTTATATTAGCATTATCATTATTAATATCTACTTTTTCTTGTATTATTTGCTTCAATATATCGTTCATTTGGATACACCTCACCTAACTGTAATTCATAACTATTTAAAATATGTGTTTTTGATATCTGTTCCTTAGTCAACATGAAATAATTTTGTTTAGTATTGTGTTCAAAGGTTGGATCACAGTAATACCACCTACCCTTATATGGAATTCTAATCATAGCGTGATTAGAACGTTCAAATTCTCCATATCTAGGATCAATGCAATGAACATCATAACTTTTTACATTAACTAATGAAAGCATAAACTTCATTAAATTAACATAACCCTCACAATTAGAACGATGATACATTAAAGCCGTGTAACTACTATGAAGCATCGCAAATTTCTTTTTAATAAAACTAGGAATCTCATTATATTTTTCTTTCATTTTATAATATTCTAACATTCTTTGATATAAGCCTTCATTATCAAATTTAACATTCTTAACAACAAAATTATAAGCAAACCCTATTTTATCTAAGGTATTCATTTTATCAACTTTGTTCTTACGGATAATACCATTACAAGCATCATACATTTGTTTAGTTGATTTAACATCAATAATAGCACAATCAACGAACGCTACTTGTTCAGCAAACTTTAAATGAGTATAGCCCAGTACTGAACAATCAACCATATATTTACCTAAAGCAGGATTCTTTTTAACAATTTGAGGATATAAACTAATATCTATAACATTAGTTTCAGACTGAATAGTATTTTCAATATATTTTTGAATATCTAAATTCATCTCTAAATCATTACCATAAATAATAACTTGTTCTAATCTTTTTAACGTATCTAGTCCAACAATTGTTTTAAGGTTAGGATTATTAGTTAAAATTAATTGACGTAAATTCTTTAAGGGAGTAATATCTAATTCTTCAAGATAGATATCGTTATTTATCTTTAATGATTCTAATTGCACTAAATTACTAAGAGGTTTAAAATCTTTAATATGATTAATATAAGGATTTTGTTCCAATGGTATAACACTAGTGAAATTTGATAAGTTAACACTATTAATTATTAAGTCTTTTAAATCAGGTAGTTTAACTAATTCACCTATATTAGAAAAGTTAATTAAGTCTAATTTTTTTATTTGACTTAATTCTTCGTTTGAGAAAACACAAAACTCAGGTGAATAACTTGGCATGTATCGACCTGAATTATTTTTTCTTAATAATTGGTTAATTAAAAAAGCTAACTCATAATTAACTTTTACCATACTACCCCTCCCTTACATTATAAATCCATATCTAAAATTTGATCTAAACGATTAATTACTGGATATCCTTTATCTTTTAATTGTTGGGAAAACATAATTCCAATTCCGCCTTCTTCACACCATTCCTTAATATTTTTAGAATAGTCATCAATTAAAATAGCACCTTCAGTATGTACCATTTTAGTTTTAGAAATAGCTTTAGGAACCGGAATAATTGTAATATCCTTAAAATATTTTCTTATATATTTTACCTTTTCAATAGCTTCATTTAACGAATTAATATGCGTTAAAATGGCTACTTCGAATTTATTAGCATTAATTATTTTTTGAAT
>DHPM01000007.1:85282-85539 GCA_002410935.1 Caryophanales bacterium UBA5364 | reverse complement strand
ATTATTTTTTGAATACACTCTATTCCATCATTAATAATAGGTGTTGTTTTTAATAATTCTTTCCAATCTAATTCAGAATAAAATTTTCGCATCTCTAATTCATCTTTTGGATTCATTTCACATTTGATGATTAAGTCATATGTTGCATTAATAGTATCTAATATAACTCCATCAAAATCGATATATAAATTTTTCATACTATCACCATATAACAATTATACCATAAAACAAAAAAAATAATCAATATTGATTATTTT
>DHPM01000007.1:84709-85168 GCA_002410935.1 Caryophanales bacterium UBA5364 | reverse complement strand
AAAATAATCAATATTGATTATTTTAATGCATCGATTAATTCAGCCTTTTTCATAGTTGAATAACCAGTAATTTCTCTTTCTTTGGCTAATGCTTTTAATTCAGCAACAGTCATCTTACTATAGTCTACTGCTTCAGTTGATTTTACTTCTTTAACAGTTTCCTTTTTAGCAACTGGTTTTTCTTCCTTAACTGCTTCTTTTTTAGTAGTTGCTTCTGCTTTTGCAGTCTTTTCTACTTTAATAGCTGCAGGTTTATATTCTTTACCAGATAAAGCACCTTTAGCAATTTCTACTAAATCAGTAAAACTTTTTGGATTGTCAATAGCAATTTCACTTAACATTTTTCTGTTAATAGCAACACCTGCAATTGATAAACCATTAATGAATTTAGAATAACTAATACCGTTTTCTCTACATGCAGCATTAATTCTTGTAATCCATAACTTTCTAAAATCTCTT
>DHPM01000007.1:78851-84603 GCA_002410935.1 Caryophanales bacterium UBA5364 | reverse complement strand
AACTTTCTAAAATCTCTTTTCTTTTGACGACGATCACGATATGCATATTTTAATGAATGCATTACTTGTTCGTTAGCACTCTTATATAATCTGTGTTTACTTCCAAAATAACCTTTAGCTTGCTTCATTACCTTCTTATGGCGTGCACGGCTAATAGTTCCACCTTTAACTCTTGTCATAATTCTCCTCCTTCAATACTATATTAAATCTTTAATTCTTTTTAAATCACTTTTACTTAGTTGAATATCTTTTCTGCCCTTACGACTAAAAGCAGTATTTTTCTTTCCTGTTTTATGATTTGATCCTGGTTTTCCCATACTAATAGTTCCACCTGGACGAATATTAAGAACCTTCTTTGTTCCTTTATGAGTCTTTAACTTTGGCATAAATATCCTCCTCTACTTGTCTTTTTTAGGTATTAGTATCATTATCATATTTCGACCATCCTGTGTTGGCTTTTGTTCAACATCAGCAACATTTTGTAATGTTTCAGCAAAACGAACTAAGACATTCCTACCAAGTTCAGGGTGAGCCATTTCTCTTCCCTTAAAACGAATGCTTACTTTTACGCGATGACCCTTTTCTAGATATTTACTTGAATTTTTGACACGAGTATCAAAATCATGTTTATCAATATTAACCGATAAACGATATTCTTTCATTTCTAGATTACCTTCACGTTGTTTCTTAACATTTTCCTTTTGCTTCTTTTTGTTTTCATATTTGAACTTACTATAATCCATAATCTTACAAATTTGCGGATTATTATTAGGGTTAATTAAAACTAAATCAAAACCTGCATAACTAGCTAAAGTTAGTGCATCATTTATAGGTTTAATCCCTAATTGTTCCCCATTGGGTCCTATGACAAATACTTCTTTCGCTCTAATTTGTTCATTAATAAACAAATCCCTATCTTTACTTGCGATAACTGACACCTCCATAAAAAAAGTGCATACAAAGTATCCACTCTTAAAAACGATATTAATATCGGCCTTAAACCCAAAACGTTAGTAATCGGGTGAGAAGTGGAAACTTCTTCTTTCCTTTTTTTGATTTCTATTCTATTATACCATTAATTATATGTTTGTCAACAAAAATTATGATTTGTTTGCATATTACGCTCTTGAATCATACTTACCAGTACTTGTTGAAACAATAATTATTTCGTCATTATTAATAAATAATGGCACCTTTACAACTAAACCATTTTCTAAAACTGCTTCTTTAGTTGCGTTAGTAGCTGTATTACCTTTAACAGCGGGTTCAGTACTTACAACTTTATATTCTATTTTTTCAGGTAATTCCAAACCAAGTAGTTCACCTTCATAAAAAGTTAAATTGACATTGACTCCTTCTTTTAAGTATTCAACATCATCACCAATTTGTGACTTTTGAAGTTCTAATTGTTCATAATTATCCATATTCATAAAACAATATGTATCCCCAGTAGCATACAAATATTGCATTGTTGATTTACTAATAGGTGCTTTTTCTAATTTAATACCTGCATTAAAAGTATGTTCGATAGTAGCACCAGTTCTTAAATTCTTTAACTTAGTTCTTACAAATGCTGGTCCTTTTCCTGGTTTAACATGTAAGAATTCAATAATTGAATAAATATTGCCATCGAAAGTAATAGTCATACCATTTTTAATATCATTAACGTTAATCATTCTTTACCTCCTCTCACCAAAAAATAAGGCTACATCCTTATTTCTTTTCTTTATGAGTTGTTGCTTTTCTACATTTTTTACAAAATTTATTTAATTCTAAACGTTCTGTAGTATTCTTTTTATTTTTTTCAGTACGATAATTTATTTCTTTACAAACTGTGCATTGTAAATCAATTCGTTCTCTATTTTCATTCTTCTTTGCCATCTAAATTTCCTCCTTTTTAATACATACGAACATATTATAGCAAATTATTTATAAAATTGAAAGTATTTTTTTGAAACTTGATAAGCCAGTCTACTATTTACATTAGACTGATAATGACTACCATTATTACGATGAGATATATCAGGAGATATAATGGTAAAAGTAATTGATGGATTATTATATGGTGCATAAGCTACAAAATTATGGGTAATTGTCTCGGTATCTATAAGTCCATCATTATTAGTATCAATAAAACTTTCACTAGTACCTGTCTTACCTGCTGGTTTAAAAGCAGGATCAATATAATAATATCCGGTACCATAAGGCTCTAGGACTGTTTTAAAACCTAATTGCACTCGTTTTAAATATTCATTCTTCGTATTAACTTTATTTAGAACAACAGGTTTTGATTCATGTAATATATTATCTAAAACACCATCACTAGGTGCATAAACACTTTTTAATAAATATGGTTTCATACGATATCCGTTATTAGCAATAGTACCAATATACTGTGATAATTGAATTGGTGTATAAGTATCATATTGTCCAATTGAAAAATCAAGTAAATAACCAGGTAAAGTATTACTACCTTTATAACCTAAACTTTCAACTGGTAAATCAATGCCTGTTTTAATACCTAAACCAAATTCAGCAAATGTATCACGATATATTTTAAAAGCATCAGAATTAATAACTAATGGTTTATTATATTGATAATACCCTTTACCTACTTTAATTGCTGTATGAAATTGATAAGTATTTGACGATTGAGTTAAAGCGGTAACATCATTAATACCACCTAGATACATCCAAGAACACTTAATTGGAGTATTTTGAATTTTTATACAAGCATCATCACGTACTTCCCCTATTTTTAAAGCACCAGTATTATATCCAACAATATGTGATGCACCTTTAATAACAGAACCAGCCGCTACCGGTGAAGTCATGACCCCTGGGGTATAATCATATATTTCATATCCCTTATCTTTCTTCACAATTTGTTTTCCTGCCATTGCTAAAATTTCTCCTGTTTTAGGATTACTAATAATTACAAAAGACCTATTATAATATTCCGTATTAGGCTCCTTTTTAGCACTTAATAATTGACTTACAATAATCTTTTCAATCGCTTCCTGTAGTTCAATATCGATTGTTAAAACAATATCATTACCACGTTTACCATCTTCTAGTAAGCGATAAGTTCCATCTTTTAATACTTCATATTTATTTTTAATTCCTTTTAAATAATCATCATAAGTATATTCCAAATAACTAATACCAACTTGATCATTTAAACTATATCCTTTAGATAAATAATGATCTTTTAGTTCATAAGGAATACCTGTTTCAGTACTTGAAACACTACCTAATATAGTTCTAAAAACATCACCATATAAATACTTTCTTTCCCAATCTAATCTAGTATTAAACCCTTTTAAAACGTCGATATTCTCAGATGTTTTAGCATATTCCTCATCACTTATATTTCCTTTTTTAATTATCTTTTCATCATATGAATAACCTTTATTCATTAAATAATAAATGTAAGCTGTCTCCCTATCTAAGTCATTATATTCATTAAGTTCTTCTTCCGTTATTCTGTCTAATTTCATTTTTTGAATTTGATCACTAGTTAATTTTCTTTCTTCATATCGTTGCCATTCATCACTAGTTATTTTTTTCTTACCTAATTCTTCATTATTAATTAACCAAAAATTTTTCAAATTAAGAACATTTAATCTAGAAAAATCTAATTCAATCATATCAGCTAATTTATAAGCTAATTCCACTTCTTCTTTAGTGGTAACATCTTTCTCTTTTTTATAATAAATAACTTTAATAGCTTGATTGTCGACAATCAACCTTCCATTGCGATCATATATTCTACCTCGAGGAGCTGTTTCTCCATATGTAATATTTTGATTAAGCTGAGCAAGTTTAGTAATATAAACATTCTTATTAATTACTTGAATATTAAATAAGTTGATTAAAAGAATAATCATAATAACAATAATAACACTAATAATAACATTATATCTTTTTTCAATAACTTCTCTCTTATCTTTATATTGTTTATAATAACTATATTTAGTATTATATGTTTTAATATTTTTCTTTTTTTTCATATTACCCTCCTTACTAGATATTTTATCTTTTTAATACATATATTATATTGAGGTGAATTATGAAGGATAAGCTTATTATCGAATATATAAATAAGTTAACTATTAAAGATGTTGATGACTTTGCGAAAAAAAATGGAATTACTTTAAAATCTCAAGAATTAGAATTAGTCTATCATAGTGTAAAAAACAAATGGCGTACAATCTTGTATGGTAACCCCATTCCCATTTTAAATGAGTTTAAAGAAAAAACTGATCCTGTTACTTTTAATAAAATAGAAAATCTTTATTCTCAATTTAAAAGTAAAATTAATAACTATTTATAGTATGTTCTAATATCTTCAATTAAATTATCATTAAAAACTTTATCTTTAATCATTTCAATTTCAAATTTGTAAGGAGGAAACATTCTTTCCTTACTATTGTCATCAATACTTACAAAAGGTGTTTCTAATATTTTAGGAATATCTTTTATTTTTGGGTTATAAATAATATTAATCAAATTATCAAACCCTAATGTTCCATAACCAAAATTATCATGACGATCTTTATGAGCACCAATTGCATTCTTACTATCATTAATATGTAAACACTTTAAGTATTTTAAACCTATCACTTTATCAAATTCATCTAGTACTTTATCAAAATCAGTAATATCATATCCGGCATCATTAATATGACATGTATCTAAACATACTCCTATTTTATCCTTTACTTTAATACCATCAATTATTTTTTTAATTTCTTCAAACTTGCTTCCTACTTCAGTTCCCTTACCAGCCATTGTTTCAATACAAATAATAACATTACCTTCTGGATTAATAGTTTCATTTAAGACTCTAATAATATTAACAATTGCTTGTTCCTTACCTAATCCAACATGACTACCAGGATGTAATACAATCTTACTTAAACCTAATTCTTCTACTCTGCTTATTTCCTGTTTTAAAAAACTAATAGCAAAATCCAAATTAGCTGTATTAGCGGGATTAATAATATATGGAGCATGTACAACCAAAGTACTAGTATCTATATTGTTTTGTTTCATTAATTGATGTGCTTCCAAAGTTAAATCTTTATTTATTTCAGTTCGATTAGTATTTTGCGGTGCCCCTGTATATAACATTAGGGTATTAGCACCATAACTTAATGCTTCTTTTACGCTACCTAATAATTGTTCATCCTTTTTAAAAGAAACATGTGATCCTATAATTAATTCTTTCATATAATACCCTCCTATTTGATTATATCAAAAAAAAGGATATTTTTAAATATCCTTTTACTTACTTTTACCTTGAGTTGGTTCATTTTGAATAGTTGTTTCTAAAGCATTTTCTTCACCATGAACACGATTTAATATTTCAGGATCAATATTCTTAGTTAACTCAGCTATTTTTTCTTCTGCTTCTTTAATAATAGCTAATTGCTTTTCCATTTCAAGAATGGCTTCTCGTTGTTTTCTTAATCCTTGTTCATAATTTAATACATTAGCTTCTTGTTCTTCAAAAGATAGACCAATTTCCTTAGCAGATAAATCTTCTGCTAATCTTGCATCTTCCCATTCTTTCTTTTGATCTTCAGTATATTCATAACCATCATTTAATTCATTACGATATTCATTACGCATTGAATCAATATTGTTTAAAAGTGCATCTGGGTTTTGTGCTTCTTCAACTTGTACCTTTTCAGGAGCAACAACAGGTTCTTCAACTACTGGTGTTTCTTCTACCATTGGTTCAGTT
>DHPM01000007.1:76408-78589 GCA_002410935.1 Caryophanales bacterium UBA5364 | reverse complement strand
CAACTACAGGAGTTTCTTCTACCACTGGTTCAGTTGGTACTTCTTCAACTTGTACTTCTTCTGGAGCAACAACTGGTTCTTCAACTACTGGAGTTTCTTCTACCACTGGTTCAGTTGGTACTTCTTCAACTTGTACTTCTTCTGGAGCAACAACTGGTTCTTCAACTACTGGTGTTTCTTCTACCACTGGTTCAGTTGGTACTTCTTCAACTTGTGCTTCTTCTGGAGTAACAATTGGTTCTTCAACTACTGGAGTTTCTTCAATAACAATACTTTCAACTGGTTCTATACCAATTTCATTAGCATTGATATCAGCAAAATATGCATTCCAAATTTCTTTTTCAGTGACTCCATAACCAAGTCCACTTCTTAAAGTTGTATAATCCTTAGCAGTAGCACTTAAAGTACCCTTTTCTTCTTCTATTTTTTGCATTACCATATTTGGATCATCTTTGAATTGTTCTCTAATTTCTTGACATTTTATATCGAAATTATTAACTTCCTTAGCAATAGCAACCTTAATTTTCTTTCTTTCTCTTAATCTAATTCTTTTAGCAATAGCACTATCTTTGAATTGATTTAAGAACATTTTATTTACTAATAAACGATGTGGCTTTTCTTTTTGTCTAACAACCTTTTGTTTTAATTTTTCAATATCTGCTTGGTAGACATTAATTATAAATCCCGCACCAGCATTAATAAGTCTATTATCACGTTCAATCGAAGCTAGCATTTCTTCTTTTCTTTGAATATCTTCAGAATACTTTTTATCAACTTCAGCATCAATAGCTTCTTGAACTACATCAGATCCTACTTGTTCATTAACAAACTCTCTTTTTGCTTCGTTGTTTTGAACTAGTGTATTAAAACCGGCATTAACTGTTGTACCAAAATCGACAGCCTTATTTGCAATGTTAGTCCCTAAATTAACAGTACTATTAACTGCATTAGCACCTAAATTAACTGCGCCATGAACTGCATTAGCTCCTAAACTAACTGCACCAGCTCCTATATTAACAGCTGTGCTTGCAACATTGCTTGCAGTTTTTTTCATCGCATCTACATTACGTTTATGAAATTTTTTAAGTCCGCTAAATAAATTAGAAACTGCAAAAGAAACCCTCGCAGGGCTTGATTGAACAATTGTTTTAAGACTTAAATCTTTTACAACTGTTTTATATAATTGTTTTGTGTCCTTATCCATAACAACCTACTCCCCCTTGGCCATTTCAACCATAACTTTTTTAATTTCAGTCCATACAGTTTCATCAGTGACACCATTTAATTCGATGTTCCCATCTTCATTTTCTACTACTTCAGATGTATATATTTCTACGTTACCACTAGCGTCAGTTTTATTTTCTGTATAAATTATATAATCCTTACCATTCATAGCTAAAGTAAAGTGAGTAATAACTTCTACTTCTTTTTCTACCCCATCTATATCAGTAATTCTTATCATATTTTTTTCTTCCATGTTCTAGCTCCCTTCTTATAGCATAATTATAACATAAAGAATTTTAACTTTCAACAATATTATTTAAGATTCTAAAGGTATTTTCAATTCCTTTACGGGTATATTTACTTATTGCTTCTGATACCTTTAAACCTACTCTTTTAGATTCTTTATCAAAAGTAGTTTTTACCTCAAGATAATTATCAACATCTATTTTTTTACCTTCTTTAATATCTTGCTCAAACTCTTTTATTTTTTCTTCAGTTAATACAACACGCTGACGCTCTTGGTATTCATTATAACCAGCTAATGAAATGCAGTAGACTATCAAAAAGCAAATAAATAAACCATAAAACACCCACTTAAAAACTTTATTAACTGTTTCCTCTTTCATTATCGATATGCTCCTTTATTATGGGTGATATTAATGTAATTGTATTTAACACTTCATCAATAGTATTTTGATATCCTCCAATCTCTAATAAAATCGTATTGGGACTAATATCTTGATTGTAGATACCATTAACACCTTTTCCTTTTTTAGTTAAAACACCTCTACTTAATGTCGGATATTTTTCTGTAATTAATTTATTAAGATTTTTTGCTAAATTAAGATTTAGGTTGTAATTTTTATGTTCTAATCCTACAACAAATAAGATTTTGGCACAATTTAATCCGTTAATATTAGCCGTACCATCCTTTTTCTTAATAGCATCACGATGAAT
>DHPM01000007.1:3533-76325 GCA_002410935.1 Caryophanales bacterium UBA5364 | reverse complement strand
TTTCTTAATAGCATCACGATGAATATCAATAAAAAACTTTAATGTTGGGTATTTATTTTTTGCTTCTTTAATAAAATAACGACTAGCATCATAACTATAATCATGTGTCCAATTATTAACTCTTATAAACTCTGTGATATCTCCTTCTTCCACAATAGATGGTATTCCTAAATCATTTAATTTTTCTTTTAAAATATATGAAGCCATCATTACATTAGGAGTAATGTTATATATCTCATAGTCACTACCATCATAATTTTCTAATTGATGAGAATTATAAATATAAACGAGTGGTTCATTCTTTACAATGGGATTAGGATCCTTGATATGTTTAGATACTGGCTCAGAACGTTCTTCGGTATTACCTGTATAAAAAACTTTATTAATAATGGTTGTAGGGTCATTAACATCTATATCTATTAAAAAATTAGCCACTTTTTTTACTAAGTTATCATTTTTTTCATATATTAAATAATAATTAGAATTTTCAATTAAGGCTTTTAAAAACTCCTCGTTAGACGAAAATAATTTAATATTCATTAAAATACCATATGTTATTTGATAACAAAGACTAATTAATAAAGCAACAATAATATATTTAAACTTTTTCTTATGGCGCCTAAATTTTCTTTTCATAGTTCACCCCACTTTAAATTATTCATATTATACATTTATATGAATAAATAAAATGTCAAAAAAAAGATCAAAACATTAGTTTTGATACTTTTACTTATTTTAATATATATTAATGATAACGATCATTCTTCTTTTTGATTAGAACTTTACCTTTTTCTCTTGGTTGTAGTTCTTTTGGTTCTTGATTATGAGTTAAATTTATTTCTGATTTTAAATCATTTAAGTTTTGAATAGCCTCAATATTTGTATTCTTATTTAAATGTTGTTGCATCGCTTCTTTGTTATATGCATGTATAGCAGTTAATTCCTCTAATTTTAAGTTGTAGTCCTTATCACTATTTAAATAGTTGTTTTGTAATTCCTTTTTGTCTGTTTCACTTAAGACATCTTTATTTTTATAGAGGATTCTCTCTAACATATTTGTAATCATTTGTTTTTGTGAAATTAATTCAATTTTACCAACACTTTGATTCATATATATCACCTATCATTAGTATATCAATAATTTTCGAAAAAATATAGCATTTGCAGCAATAATTGACATTACTTTACAATGTTTTCATGCAGAGCACAATCAATACCGTTACCTATAACTTCACCTAATTTATCAATCACAAAGTCTATTTCTTTAGGAGTTACCATTAAATTATAACCAATTGGGGTTAACACTTCAAAAATTAATTGTTTAATCTCTTCTTCATTAAGGTTACCAATCATCCCCATTAATGATTCTTTATCTTCTTCATTAACATTAACCGGCTCATTTAGATAATTAACATTAACTTTCAATTTATTAACTGGATTATTAATGTTTTCTTTTGTATATGAAAAGTGCCTATACATATAATTAATGGTATCACTAACAATAGTTACGGCATCAACAACAGTAGGAACACCAATTGCGATAACCGGTATATTTAAAGTTTCTTTGCTTATTTCCTTACGACTGTTTCCTACTCCGCTTCCAGGATGAATACCGGTATCAGTCATTTGAATAGTACGATTGACTCGTTCTATTGATTGACTAGCCAATGCATCAATAGCAATAACAAAACCAGGTTTTATTGTTTTTAATACACCCATAATAATGTCACTAGTTTCAATCCCTGTCTGTCCCATGACACCAGGAATAATAGCAAATGTTTTACGGTATCCATCAATTACTTCACCATATTCAAATAAATGATTAGTTACTAAAACATTATTGATAACTAACGGTCCAAGTGCATCAGGCGTTGATTTAGCATTTCCAAGACCAATAACTAAACAGCTATCACTATCCTTAATACCACTTATATCTAATAACTTTTTTAGTTGGCTTGAGAATATACTTTGTAATTGTTCTTTATTGGAAGTATCAGTTACATCATCAAATTCAATTGTAATATAATTACCTTCTTTTTTTTTAATAATAGAACTACCTTCTTTTTCTACTATAACATTTGTTATTTTTATATCATCAATTGTTTCAGTCTCAACAATAATTCCTTGTGTATTAGTCTTAATTGTTTCAATAGCTAAATCAGTTCGCACATGATATTGTTTTAAATCTATTTCATGTTTCATCTTATCACCTATATATATTTTGCCAAAAAAAAGAGTTTTTATTGCTTTTTTTATGAATCTTTGTTAAAATTAACTTATTAATGACTTGGAGGTGAACTTAATGGCAAATATGAAAAATGCAGAAAAACGCGTAAGAGTAATTGCAAAACAAAAAAATATTAATAATGAATACAAATCAAGTATGAAAACAGCTATTAAAAATGTTGATAAGGCATTAGCTGCTAACGATAAAACTAAGGCTAATGATAATTTAAAAGTTGCTATCAAAAAGATTGATAAAACAACTAAAGCTGGTGTAATATCAAAAAATACATCTGCACGTTATAAATCAAAGTTAACAAAAAAAGTAAACAATATGGAGTAATAGATACTTCATTTTTTTACATTATAATTAATTAATACGAGGTGATTTATTGAAAAAGTTTCTATTATGGTTGGTAATAGGAATATCATTGATTTTTATATATTTATATAGAGTTGATGTGATTGAATTTATCTATACCCAATATATTGTGAGTAAAGATATTACAATAACAACTTCAAATGAATATGCAAAAGAAAGTAATTTCTTGCCGATGAAAAAAACTGATGATTTCTTTCCAGAAAACAAACAAGACATTATTGATATCTTTTATACAGTGATTGATTCTGGAGTTGATAGTTTTTCTTTCTATTGTTTAGATAAATATAAAACATGTACGGATGATGTTGAAGCAGTAGCAACAAATACAGCGTTATCGTCAGCCATCAATAATTATGTTCATCCATATAATAGTTATAGCATTTTAAATATTAGTTTCAATGATCTTGGTAGAGTCACATTGTCTATTAATAAACTATATACAAAAACAGAAATAGAATATATCAATAATCAAGTTGAACAGATTATTAATAAAATTATAACTAAAGATATGAGTACTCTTGGACAAATTAAAGCATTCCATGATTATATTATTGAATATACTGATTATGACGATAAAAGAGCAACTGAAATAAAAAGTAACATTAACAATAAAGATAATATTTCTCATAAAGCTAATGGTTTATTAAGTAACAGATTAGCTATATGTGGGGGATACACTGATATAATGTCAATATTTTTAAATAGAGTAAATTTACCTAACATTAAAATATCAACTTCTGACCATATTTGGAATTTAGTTTACTTAGATAATAATTGGTATCATCTTGATCTAACTTGGGACGACCCAGTTTTAACTTCTAATAGAGATATTGTTATTCATGAATTCTTTTTAATTACTACTAAAGAATTAGAAGACAAAAATACTAATAAACATAATTACAAAAAAGACCTTTATCTTGAAGCAAATTAAGATAAATAGTCTTTTTTTATTGGAATAATTAATTCAACTTTAGTTCCAACTTCTATTTCTGAATAATAATTTATTTCCCCTTTATGAGCAAGTATAATCTCAGATGATAAGGATACACCCAAACCAGTCCCACGATTTTTAGTAGTAAAAAATGGTTCTTTTATTTTTTCTAAGTTTTCTTTACTTATTCCGGAACCATTATCCTCAATAAAAATTACAATATTTTTCTTAGTTAATTTGGTATATATTTTTATCCATTTATTTTTATCAGTAGAAAATGATTCAATACTATTTTTAACTAAGTTAATAATAACTTGATTTAATCGATTATAGTCACCAAATATATATATTTCATTACGACTTATTTTAGTTATAAAATCTATTTTATTTTCATTTAATAATGGTCGCATACTATTACATACTTCTTCTAATAATAAATTAATATCAATTAATTCTTTATCAATATTTATTTTAGTCATTGTCAAAAAGTCTTGGAGCAAAATAAGTGTTCTGTCTATTTCCCCTTTAATAATTGGAATATATCGTTTACCGTGATCATCATTATTAACATCAAACATATCAACATATCCTTTCATAACAGCTAAAGGATTTTTTATTTCATGAGTTATTTTAAATAACGATAATCTTATTTGCTTTTCTTGTTCTAATTCTCTTATATTCATATGAAATTTTAATATCTCATCACCTATTTTTAAGCAAAAGATAATTAAAACAATTGATATTACTGATGAAATAAATAAGGCAAAGAATTCAAATGGTGATGTCAATAATGTATTATTTGTTCCATAATAATGCAAACTCAAATAAAAGAATAAGCCTTTTAAAACAATTAAGAAAATAGCAAACACATAATCATTTATCTTAAATCTATTATTCATCGAATACAATAAGTAAAAGAAAACATATTCAATTAATAAAAAATAAAAATTAAAATCATAACAAACAAAATAATATATCATTACGAAAATTGATAAGACAATAGCTTCTGCTTTTCTATTTTTAAAATAAGCTAGAAAAATAGGAATATTGATTGACAAAGCCGGAACATTAAAATATATCTTAAAACCAAATTTAATCAACAAATACAATGAGGAAAATAAAGCCAACCCAAAAAACATATTGTTTTCTTCTTTACTCACATTATGATTATGTGCAATATAGAAAAGATAAATAGATAATGGAAAAAATATAAATATAACATTTAATAAAATTATCTCTGACAAATTCATCTTCTCACCTCAAATACATTATAAAACAAGTGAGGTGTCAATTTATGTCGAAAGATGAAAAAAAGTGACAAAATTTATCACTTTAAATCATCTATTTGTTTTTTTAATTTTTTTGCATTATTACCTAATATTATTTTAAGTTGATTATCAATTTCCACCATTCCTTGAGCACCCATTTTTTGAATAGCTTCTTTATTAACAACTGAGATGTCATGTAAGGTGACCATAAACCTTGATTTATTAACTTCATAGGTAATAATATTTTGTCTTCCGCCTAAACAATCAATTAACTTATTGACTTCAATTTTAAAATCTTTTCTCTTTGATTTAGAAATAGCTAATGCGATTACTAATAAGATTAATATAATAACAACATATTGTATATATTCCATTTTATCACCAATCTAATTATACTATAAATTTCATCTTTTGAAAACTTTTTTGTTTGCAATTGTATAAATAATTATTTTAGTGTAAGATAATATTAGGGTGATTAGATGAAAAACATTTCTAAATATAAGGTTGAGAAAACAATTATCATTCCTTTGCTAGCAATGGCAATTATTTCCATTATTACCTTAAGTAGTGCAACAAGTATTTTACCATCTTATTTAGATAATTTATATATCAAACAAATTGTTTGGTATGCATTAGGTTTTGTTATTGCATATATAATTATGTCATTTGGTAATTCCATAATCTATAAAAATGCCTGGATATTATATATAATTGGAATTTTAATGCTCTTAGCTTTATTATTATTTACGGAACCAATTAATAATGCTAAATGTTGGTTTAGTATTCCCGGAGTTGGGACTATTCAACCTAGTGAGTTTATGAAGATTATTCTAATCATTGTTCTTGGAAGTATGATAAATAACTTTAATGAAGAATATAATAATCCAACTATAAAAGAAGAATTCATTTTTTTAATTAAAGTTGGAATCATTGTCTTAATACCTAGCATCCTTACTTTTCTTCAGCCAGATACTGGTGTCGTTATTATTTATTTACTTATTACAATTGTAATGCTATTTGTTTCAGGTATTAGATATCGTTGGTTTGCGATATTATTTGGATTATTATTATTAGGAATTAGTGTTGTCTTAATTGTTTATTTTATTAATAATGAATTATTTATTAATATATTTGGAACTAACTTCTTTCTAAGGGTCGATCGTTTATTAGATTGGTCTAGTAAAAGTGGTTTTCAATTAGAAAATGGTTTAGCCGCTATTGGATCGTCTGGTATAACTGGTCATGGGATTGGCAATACTCCTATTTACTTTCCGGAAGCACAAACAGACTTTATCTTTGCCGTATATGCCAGTAACTTTGGGTTTGTTGGTTCTGTCATATTGATTATATTACTAACTTTCTTTGATATTAGATTAATTATGACAGCTCTAAGAAGTAATAATAACATCAATAAATATGTTATGTCAGGAATTGTTGGCATGCTTATTTATCAGCAACTTCAAAATATTGGTATGACTTTTGGTTTAATGCCAATAACAGGTATTACCTTACCGTTCATAAGTTATGGTGGATCATCACTCCTTAGTTATATGATTATGATTGGTATCGTCTTTAATATTTCTAATGCTAGTTTAAGATATACTAATTGAAAATAGATAACAAAAACATCTCATTAAGAGATGTTTTTTTATAATTAGTTATGGTTTTAGTTGAACAACACGGAAGGATACATTACCAGTTGCTTTATCAAGACTACTAAAGGCAAATAATCCTGTATCCGTAGTATCATTTTGACAACCTCCACGAATAAACCATGGATAGTTAGTAGTGGCAAAGAAGTCTCTATCAATATACCATCCTCTAACCTCACCGGTTGCATCACCTAATTGTCTTCGATTAAAGGCTGTTTGATCATTTTTTGTAGTTCCATAAGTGTATTTATTTATATATTTTTCCATACCTTCACTATCAATCACAGTTTGATCGAATCCTGATAAACTTATTTCTATTGTTTGGTTATCAATATTATACATTCCACCCATTACATATTCCCATGCTCCACCACTCATATCATATATTCCATAGATATTACCAGTTGTTGATGCATTTACTCCTAATGGACTATCATACTCGTTTTGACATCCTGCAAATACTACTTCACTAGCACTATCACCAGCACATCCAGTCAATAGTGTTCCACTATTATTTTTCCAAACTTCACCATTTTTTCCATATATTGAATGAGATAAGTAAGCAACTGCCCCCCACTCCATATTTTTCATCATATGTGAATCAAAATCATTTGAAGTACCATATACCTGGGTATCATTAAACTTTTTAGCAGTTGCAAATTGAGTACTAACATTTTGGTTTCCTAAATAAGTATTATTAGGTTTTATCGTTGGAGTTGTTGCATCACCTGACGTTTCAAATTTACCTACCCATATTCCGCTTACTTCAGAATTTCCGAATGTGAATGCTGGATGAGTTAACCATTCTCCATTATTGTCACCATTTGACTTAGTAGCATATTTACCCTCAAATTTAACTTCTATCGTTTGAGGTGAAGTCGATAATGCTTTCGCATTAAATAATTTGTATCTATATCTTGGTATCCATACTAAATAGGCCAGTACATCGTCATCATTAATAACACTACCTCTTACAGCATTTTGATATGTAGTTCGTGTTGCTTCTGTAACTAAAACGGCATTAGCCCATTCTTTAGTGGCATAATTATACCATTTTTGAGTTATATCAGCTTTTACCCAACTAGTACCATTATGGACAACAGGTATCATACCAGCTGATAATTCTGGATTTGGAGCACCTGTTGTATCAGTATATACGGGATTAACTCTGAACTCTGTACATTCGGTTTCACTAATATTTATATTTATATTTTGGTTATTAATTTTTGTTTTTAAAATTGTATTTAATGGTATTTCTTTACCCGTACTAGCATTTATAATTGGTGCTTGCAATTGACCTGAATTAACTAATTCCTCAACTGAAATACAATAAACACTACCATTAACTTTAGGATAAACATTAGTATTCTGTTCTAAATATAATTCCATACTACCTTCAATTAAAGTCATAGTTGCTTTATCTAAAATAGATTCTGAGCCTTTTAGTCGTTCAATAATTGATGGAGTAACTAAAATAGCTAATAATGATATTAAAATTAAAACACCAAGAAGTTCAATTAAGGTAAAACCTTTTTTATTTATTTTCATATAACCACCTTTTCGTTTTATCTAAGAGTATTTATGGTTTAACTTGTACAACACGAAATGATACACCGGTAAGCGGCTTATCAAGAGCACTAAAGGCAAAAGCACCGGTATCCGTAGAATCGCTTTGACAACCTCCACGAATAAACCATGGATAACCAGTAAGAACAAAAAATTCTCTGTCATTGTACCATGCTCTTACTTCACCAGTCGCATCGCCTAATAGTCTCCTATTATATGCTGTTTGATCGTCTTTGGTAGTTCCGTAAGTGTATTTATTTATATATTTTCCCATAGTTTCACTATCAATCACAGTTTGATCAAATCCCGATAAACTTAACTCAATAGTTTGGTTATCACCATTATACATTCCACCCATTACATATTCCCATGAGCCACCACTCATATCATATATTCCATAGATATTTCCCGTTGTTGACGCATTTATTCCTAATGGAGTATCATACTCGTTTTGACAACCATCAAATAACGGTTCACTAGCACTATTACCAGCACATCCGGTTGTTATATTTGAATCATTGTTTTTCCATACTTCACTATTTTTTCCATATACTGAGTGAGATAAGTAAGCTACTGCTCCCCACTCCATATTTTTCATCATATGCGAATCAAAACCAGGTGTTGTACCATATATTTTGGTATCATTAAACTTTTTAGCAGTTGCAAATTGAGTACTAACATCTTGACTACGAATTGATGTAACCCTTGGTTTTATCGTTGGGGTTGTTGCATTTCCTGTTGTTTCAAACTTACCTACCCAGATTCCATTCACTTCAGAATCACCAAATGTGAACGCTGGATGAGTTAACCATTCTCCGTTAGCATCGCCATTTGACTTAGTTGCATATTTACTCTCAAATTTAATTTCAATCGTTTGAGGTGAACTCGGTAGAGCATTAACATTAAATAACTTATATTTATATCGAGGTATCCATACTAAATAGGCCATAACATCTGCTTCTAATATCTCAGTTCCAGGTGCAACATCAAGATAATATATTCTTTTACTTTCAGTAACCAAAACCGCATTAGCCCATTTTTTACCGTTATAATTATACCATTCACTACTTGTATCGGCTTTAACCCATTTACTTCCATTCCAAATAATTGGAATCATTCCGCCTGACAACTCAGGTGCTCTAGGTTCGATATTTTCTATACATTCTTCAGCATCCATTAAAATATGTTCATAGCGATTATTAGTAAAAGTTACTCCGACTATCTTATCGGTAGGAATTTCATTATCCTTGTTTAAATCAAGGATATCTTTACTTAATTTACCACTAGTTACTAAATCAGTTAATGAAATACAATAAAGATTCTTTTCTTCTTTAGGATAATTGTCTGGATTAATATCTATGTATGAATTAGCAGCACTATAAATTAATTTTAAAGTTGATTCATCATAGGCATTTTTAGAATTTTGAATATATTTTACAATTGGTGGAAGAGCAAGTAAACCAACTAATGATAATAATAAAATGACTCCTATTAACTCAACCAAAGTAAAACCATTATTTTGCTTCATCTTTTCACCTATCCTTATCATTTTAATTATAACAACTATGACAAAAAAAAACAACATCTATTTAGTTGTTTCTTCTTGCTTTACTACTTCTTTTCCTTTATATGTTCCACATTTTGAACATACTCTATGTGGTCTAATATCTGCACCACACTTAGGACATTTTGTAGTACCATTTTCACTTATTTTATAGTGAGTTCTTCTCATTCTCTTTCTTGTTTTACTAATCTTTCTGAAAGGAACAGCAAACATTTGAATATCTAATTTCATTGTAACACCTCTATTCTATAATAAATCCTTTAGTTTTTCTAATTCTGGATTAACTTCCTTATTTTCCTCGGTCACTAATTGCCAACCATCACCAGATAATTTAATATCTTTAATATCCGAACTAGTTACTTTCATGGGAATTTCCATTAATATATTTTCCCATATTATCGGCAAAATATCAATAGTTTTTTCAAAGTTTGGAAGTTTTTCATCTATTTCTTCATATGTTTTTTCTAAATTATCATTAATTTCTATCTTAAATGGATAATCAACCGGTTCTAAAGTTAACGAACATGGTAATACCATTGAACCCTCAATTACTAAATTAAGGATTATATTTTCCATATTATCTTTCGTTAAATACCCAGTTATATGCACATTATCCAATTTTAATAATTCTGTTTTAGATAAATATGATTCATCAAAACTATGATATTCATCAATATCAATATATTCCGTTATATTGTTTATAAGTCTAATAATATCTATTTGCATTTTATCACCAGCACAAACATTATAACAAATTATCAAGAAAATGCAATATTATTTTAATATTTATGTTAAAATGGTGGTGGTGGTAATATGAAAAGTGTTGGTATAATCGCAGAATATAATCCCTTTCATAATGGTCATTTATATCATTTAAATAAAGTTAAGGAACTATATCCTGATGCTATTATTGTTTTAGTGTTAAGTGGACCATTTCTGCAAAGAGGCAATCCTAGTATTTTAAATAAATGGGATAAAACAGAAATTGCTTTAGAATATGGAATTGATCTAGTTATTGAACTTCCTTTTCCTTTCGCTACTCAAAGTGCTGATATATTTGCTAAAGGGGCTATTCAAATATTAAATCATTTACATGTAGATACATTAGTTTTTGGTAGCGAACAAGGTGATATTAATCTTCTTAATGATTTAGTTGATTGTCAATTATATAATAAGGATTTTGATTTAAAAGTTAAGGAATATTTAGATGAAGGAATTAATTATCCAACGGCTTTATCAAAAACATTATCTGATTTAACTAATTATAACATTAGCGCACCAAACGATTTATTAGCTTTAAGCTATATTAAAGAAATTAAAAAACTTAATAGTAAAATAAAACCTATTTGTATTAAAAGAACCAATGACTATCATTCATTAGAATTAAATACAGAAATAACTAGCGCCACTAGTATTCGTCATGCTATAAATCAAAATAAAGATATTAAAAAATATGTTCCTGAACTAACTTTGAATTATATTAATAAAAATGTGATGATAACTGATGATTATTATTCTTATTTAAAATATAAAATAATATGTGATATTAATAATTTAGAAGAATATCAAACAGTTGATGAAGGTATTGAAAACCGCATTAAAAAGAGCATTTATAATAGTAACAATTTAGAAGAATTAATTATGAATATTAAGACTAAACGTTACACTTATAATAAAATAAATAGAATGTTTACCCACATATTATGTAACTTTAAAAAAGAAGAGGCTAACAAGTTTAATGATATTCAGTATATTAGATTATTAGGGTTTAATAATAAAGGTAAAAACTATTTAAATAAAATTAAAAAGGAAATTAGTATTCCTCTGATTACAAAATATTCAGATATAAATAATGAAATGTTAGAATTAGAATTTAGAGCAAATAGTATTTATGCGATTATATCTAAATGTGATAAACTTATTAATCTTGAATATCGATCTAAACCAATTATAAAAAAATAGAATTTTGGTATATATTTGATAAACCTACATATAATAGAATTAGAACTTGAGGTTAGTTTCTCAAGTTCTATTTTTTTGGCAATTTGGACAATAATACGTTCCTCGACCATTTACTTTTATTTTAATAATTTCGTTATTACATTCTTTACAAGTGTTTCCTTCTTGATTATGGACAAGTAGTTCTTGTTGGAAGCGTCCGTGAATTCCACCTACTGATGAATAAGTACGAATTGTTGTTCCACCAGACTTAATAGCTTTATCTAAAACAATCTTCGTATTATCAATAATCCTTTGTAATTCTTTATTAGTTAGTTTTTTAGCTTCCTTTAAGGGATTAATCTTACTTAAAAATAATATTTCATCAGCATATATATTACCAATACCAACGATAATACTTTGATCAAGTATAACCGTTTTAATTGGTAATTTTTTATTTTGATATTTATCTTTTAAATATTTAATGGTTAAATTCTCATCCCATGGTTCTAACCCTAATTCATTTAATGGCTTTCTACTTAATATTTGGTTTTTTTCAATCAAGTGCATTTTACCGAACTTTCTTGTATCTTGATATCTTAATTCTTTTTTATTATTTAGTAGAAAAGCAACATGTTCATGTTTATTAACGACTTCATTAGCATTAACAATATTATATTTACCTTCCATCCTTAGATGACTTAATAAATAGTAATCATCTAGTTCAAACATTAACCATTTTCCTCTTCTTTTAATATTATTAATTGTTTGATTAATAATTTTTAGTTTAAATTCATCTACCGTAGGATATTCAATTATATTTGGATAATAGATATTAACGCCTATTATCTTTTTATTTAATACTTTAGTTTTTAATGCTTCTTTTACAGTTTCTACTTCTGGTAGTTCTGGCATGTTATCACCCCTACATTCATTATATCATTTTACAATCCAGGCGTTTGGTAATTTTCTTTGACCATCAACAGTATATAGACCACATGGTTTATTTTGTAGTTTCCCTTCAATTGCTAAAACGGTTGAAGCACCACCATCCATATTAGCAGCATTATAGGCCCCATATCTTTCAAGTATAGTAATTAAATCACCATAAGATGCACCACCACGTAGATCAAAATTATATTTTTCTCCATTACCATCGATAACTAAGAATAAGACAATTCCATCTTTTCTTTGCGCAATAACGGTTCGAGGATTCTTTCCTCCACCCCCATTACCAGCTACAGCTGAAGCCTTCCCGTTTACTATTAAAAATGGACCGAATTGAACAGCATCCCTAAGTCCAGACTTCAAAGCATTTTGAACACTACCTTTAGATAAAACTAAAATATTATCCTTATTAAACCCAACAATATTTCCTGATACATGTGCACCATTCCAAACAATTTTACCATCTTCAATAACGACACCAGTTGGGGTTCCACCATTACCTTCATAACTTCCATCATAGAATCCGCCAGCATTTATAGCCACCTTTGCTTGGTTGTTTTTAGCAATATCAGTTACATTTTCACCAACTACACCTAAATGTCTTGTCGAAGCTATCTCTACTCTTGATGGATCATAAATAGCCGTTAAAAAGACATCATAGCCCTTATATTTAAATTCAATTAATTTATATAATTGGTCTTCTTCTCTTTCTAATATTTGCTTTTCATAAATTGATGAATAATTCTTAGTTTCTTTTATTTTTCCTACTTCAATTTCATTCACATTAGTTGTTTCATTAACTTCTATAATATAATTACGACTTAATGACTCTTTTATCATTTCATCACTATAAAATATTCTAGCTAAATAAGTATGAGTCATCGTATTCATAGCCGTAGTAATTAAAAGATCACGAAAGTAGCCCCATGGTCCATAAGTTATAAAAAAACCAATTAATGCTAAAAAATCTAATACTATTAATGTTATAATTGTTTTTTTCATACTTCACCTACTCTATAATATACGGTTTATCTTTCTTACCAGTTCCTGATAAAATAACAATATCCGTCTTTAATTTAATAGCTGGTCTAATATAAGCATAACTATCCATTAAATCAGCATATACCTGACCATTTTCAACTACTTTATAAATAGTATTCTCAATATTATTAGGTCTAGTCATTAAAAAATAATCTTCATAATCTTCAACAAATAAGTTACCTACTGATAGCATTCCAACTTTTGCTTCAATACTTTTATTATAAATATTCTTATAATTATATTTTATACTATCATCATAATTACCTACATACCATTTACCACTTACGATATATTCTTTATTAGTTAAATTTTCATAAAAGGTTGTATTTAAATATTTACCAATACCTTTATCAATAGAATATAAATTACTTGAAGTTGAGAAACGACTATTCATATTTTCATTATCTTGTAATACATTACCATCCATATAAACTTCTACATAGTCTTCAGTAACTGATGCGATTCTCCAATTATAGTTAGCATATTTTAAATATTCTCCGACTCTTTTAGTCTTTAAAATATTACTAGTACCACGTTCAATAATATATGGTGTTTCTTTTGTTCCATTTCCTCCATACAAGGTAATATCCTTTTTTAAATTAATAACTGGTCTAATACCATAACTAAAATATGAGTCATTATGATATGATTCATTATTAAGTTTTCCCTCAGGATAAACATACCATACTTTATTATCACTTGCACCATTAATTGTCCACCAATAAGAATCAATATTTAAATAACTATTACTACCTAGTGCACGGTTATATTCATTAATACTAAGTAACCCAATTTTATCTTCTATTTTACTATTGCATATATCTGGGTTTTCTAAAACAATATCAATGCACCAACTTGATTTTTCTAAATAAAGTTCAGGATTAGATAAAGTTTTATAAAATATTCCACTGTGTTGGTTACTAGTAGAATTTAACCATTCTCTAATATAAGAATTTTGATAATTATTATCTTTTCCCCATACTAAAGAGGTTTGATTATCAGTTGTTATTAGTTTAACATTACCTTTTTCATTAACACTAACTATTTGCCATAGTCTTCCTGAATATAAAACATAGTTATTGACTTTAGTTCCTTTGAAATAATATAAGTCATCTTGTTTATATAACCCATCGCCAATTAGGGCTAAATTCTTTTCTAAGGTAACAACATTTGATAATGTCTCTACTACAACCTTAGGGTTCTCTAAACGATAATAATGGATTAATCGATATCCATAGTAACTTGTTATTAATAATAAAACAGTAATATTTACAATAACAAATAATAAACTAATTTTTCTTTTTGATAATCTATATTTTTTCATTTTTACCTCAATCTATTATTAAAATATCCCCAGTCATTTCTTTAGGAATTTCTAAATTCATAAGTTTTAAAATAGTAGGTGCTAAATCACTTAATTTTCCATCTTTTAATTTAAAATTTTTGTTAATAATGAGTGGCACCTTATTAGTTGAATGACTAGTAACCCTATTACCATTTTCATCAATCATATATTCACTATTACCATGATCCGCTGTTATTAAAATAGTACCATCTAGTTCTTCTACCTTTTTATAAACTATATCTAAACATTTATCTACTGCTTCTACAGCTTTAATAGTTGCTTGCATATCACCAGTATGACCAACCATGTCACAATTAGCATAATTTAAAATAATTAAATCATAATTTTCCATAATAGGTAATAATTGCTCTGTTATTTTATAAGCACTCATCTCAGGTTGTAAATCATAGGTTGCTACTTTTGGTGATGGAATTAATATTTTATCACAATTATTTAATTCACTATCATTTTCACCATCGAAGAAATGAGTTACATGAGCATATTTTTCTGTTTCTGCTATGCGAAGTTGCTTTAATCCTAAATCACTAATATATGAACCAAGAGTATTATCTAGTTTATCCATTTTAAAGGCATATTTATAGACTAAATCATCACTTACAGGCATCATTGTAACTAATTTCAAATTATTGACTAAAGACCTTTCAAAATGATTAAAATTAGGGTTAGTTAAAGCAAAAAATAATTCTCTTAAACGGTCTGGTCTAAAATTAAAAACTATTAAACCATCATTATCTTGAATTAAACCATCTTCATTAATAACACATGGAATTAAAAATTCATCATCAACATTATTTTCATAACTAGTCATAATAGCATCTTTACAATTATTATATTTTTCACCAGCGCCTAAAGTAATATTATCATATGCTAATTTAATACGATCCCATTTATTGTCACGATCCATGGCATAATATCTACCACTAAGAGTACTAATAATCCCTATATTTTCTTTGTTTATTTTATCTTCTAACACTTTAATATATTGATAAGCACTTCGAGGAGGGGTATCCCTACCATCAAGAAATAAATGAATATATATATCTTTTATTCCTTCTTTTTTACACATATCAATAAGACCTAATAAATGATTAATATGTGAATGAACACCACCATCACTAATAAGACCTAATAAATGTAGTTTCGAATTATTATTTTTAGTATAATTAATAACTTCTAAAATATTTTCATTCTTATATATTTCACCTGTTTTAACTGCTTTATTCATTAGTTGAAGTGGTTGATTAACAATACGACCTGAACCAATAGTTATATGCCCAACTTCACTGTTCCCCATTTGTCCAATAGGTAATCCTACTAGTTCACCACTAGCTTCTAATAAACTATGAGGATATTTATTCCATAAATAATCGAAAGTATCTTTTTTTGCTTGTTTAAAAGCATTTCCTTTAATTTCTTCACGAATGCCAGCACCATCTAAAATACATAATACAACTGGTTTCATCATATCATCTCCATCTTTAATTTTACCATATATTATCATTTATTCAACAAAAAAAGTGATAATATCACTTTCGAATTAATTGTTTTATTTTTAAGTCATCATGATTATAAAGTGTTATTTCTTTTTCTAATAGTTTAAAATCAAGATGATTATCATAAATAATTTCACCATCAACATTACAAACTAGTTTTTCATCTGAATCGATTGAAAGATGATTACTATTGTATTTATGAATAACTGATAATTGTTCATGAAGTTGTTTCTTTAATTTTAATAAGGCGCCGGGGATTTTTATTTTAGGCATAGCATCTACTAAATATACATCAAAAGCTCCATCATCAATTAAAGCGTTAGGTGCCATACAAAAACCACCACCATAATATCTACCATTACATATAGCTAGTAACGTAATTTTTTTGGTTGCTTGTTCATCATTAATATTATAGTCAATAATTTTATTTTTATATTGACCAAGGGTATATAAAATACTTGCATTGTATATCCATGACTTAGGTATTTTCATGTTCTTCATTTTCCCAGCATTATAAGCTATTTCTGCATCAATACCAATTGATGCAATGTTAATAAAGTAATGTTCATTCACTTGTCCAATATCTATTTTTGAAATACTTTCGTTGATGGTTGGCAAAGTTCTTACAAAATCGTTACCACTACCAGCTGGGATAATACCAAGCATAGCTTTACTACCAATAATACCATTTACAACTTCAGATAGTGTCCCATCACCGCCAACACTATAAATAACAGTTGGTTCTAAATTATAACTATGTAATTTAGTAAGTTCTGTTGCCTCTTTTGGTTTATTAGTATAATGAATTTGATAATCAATTTGCTGTTCATTACAAATACTTTCAATGATCTTTCCTATTTTTAAGGTACATCCATTACCCGCAATAGGGTTAATAATAAATACTCTTTTCATAAATCCCCCATACAACGTTATTATACCTCGATAAATATTTTTGTCAATAAAAAAAGGCTATCCGCCTATTCTATTAAATTCTAATTTTAACTTATCAGCAATCGTTACAATAAATTCAGAATTAGTTGGTTTTGCTTTATCAATATCAACACTATGACCAAATATTTCTTCCATTAATGCCCAGTTCCCACGATTCCAGCTAACTTCTATAGCATGTCTAATTGCTCTTTCTACTCTCGATACAGTTGTACTATATTTACTAGCTAATTCTGGATATAATTCCTTAGTAATACCACCAATTGTTTCAGGTTTACGATAGATAATTTCAATCCCGTCTCGGATATATTGATATCCTTTAATGTGTGAAGGTATTCCTAATTCATGAAGTATTTTGGTAATTGATATTTGTAAGTTATTATGGTGAATATCAATGCTCTTATTATCTGTAACCTTAAATGACTCTAAAATCCTCTTTTCTAAATCATGAAGATCAAATGGTTTTAGAATATAATAATTAACACCATATTCTGCAACTTCTCTAATTACTTCTGCTGCATTATAACTTGTTGAAACAATAACACGTTTTCTAATATTACGTTTTTTCATTTCTTCTAAGACATAAATGCCATCTTTATTAGGCATAATTAAATCTAAAATAATTATATCATAATTATTTACTTCCTTTTCAATTACAGCAATCCCCTCTACCCCATCACTTGCGGTCAATACTAATTCAATATTTTCATGATTTTTAAAATATTCCTTAACCATTCCCACTAAACTAGTATTATCATCGACCATTAAAACCCGAATTTTTTCCATATATTTCTCCCTCTATTTGATAAACAACTACATTATACCTTTTTTACCCCAACGTTTCTAGAGTAAAGTTTATCTAGTTTTGTCGAATTTTGTCGAAAAGTCAAAAAAAATGTCGTCAATCAATGACAACATTAATTATTTTAGCAAATTTGTTGAAATCTAGTGATGCGCTACCAACTAAAAAGCCATCGATTTTATCTATCTTATTCAAATCCTTTATATTTTTTTCATTAACACTTCCACCGTATAAAACTCGAACATTTTCATAATTATATAAACTATTAACTGCATTTTTAATGTAGTCAGCAATACCTAGAATATCCTCTACTGTTGGTGTTATATTAGTACCTATTGCCCAAATTGGTTCATAAGCAATTATAATATTATCAAACATATCATGTTCTAAATCTCGAAGGCAATTAATTAATTGTCTTTTTATAACTTGTTCTGTTTTTCGAAGTGCTCTTTCTTCTTGAGTCTCACCTATACATAAAATTACATTAAGATTGTTTTTTATTGCTTCAATAATCTTTTTATTAATAAGAAGATCATCTTCTTTAAATATAGTTCTTCGTTCACTGTGCCCTAAAATAGTGTACTTAGCTCCCATACTATAGGCTTGTTTAGGACTTAACTCACCAGTATAAGCTCCTTCACTTTTTTCAGAGGTATTTTGAACACCTAAATCATAGTTTCCTTGTAAAAAATACGGTAGATAAATACTTGTTGGACAAATAATAACTTGATTATTAGATATTTCCTTTTTTGCTTGTTCAATATATGCTTTTATCTCATCATATACTAAATTCATTTTTAAATTAGCAACAACTACTTTATTTCTTTCCACTAAAAACACCTCCCCAATATTTTTTTAATTTTGACATAAAAGTCATTTTATTTTTTTCAATTGCTATCTTATAAACATTTAAAATGTTATTAGCAAACACTTGTGGTGAATACTTTTGAATACTTTCATGGGCATTATTACTGAATTCTTCTAATTTATCTGGATTATCCATTAACTCTTTTACATATTCTATATATTCTTTCTCATTTTTGAAAAAATAACCATTATATCCATGAATAACTGTATTCCTATAACTATCATCTTCAATACAAATAACAGGTTTAGATGAAGATAGCGCCTCAATAACAGTCATCCCTTGTGTTTCACTTTTAGAAGCCATTACAAATACTTGTCCTAATTGATAATAGTATGGTGATTCTTCAAATGGATATAAATCAGTAAAAATAACATTATTGTTTACTTTCTTTTTCTTAGCAGCATTCTTCAAACCATCTAAAGCATTACCAGAGCCACAAATGACTAATTTAATATTTTTATTATATTTAACTAATTTAGGCATAGCATTCATTAAAAACATAATATTCTTTTCTTCTGATACTCTACCTAAATACATAATACAAAAGTCAGTTTCTTTAATACCAAATTGCTTTTTGTAACCTTCTAACACATCTGGCAAAACATTTTCTTTATAGTATTTATCAATCTCAATAATATTAGGTACAATGTGGATATTACGATCAACTTTATATTGCTTAATAAATTTTTCTTTTGCTTTATCGGTTGGTACAATTAATTCAGATACTGTTTTATCACAATAAAACTTAGTTAAATATTCAACTATTTTCTTACTAACGTTATCAAAATAACCTTTAGTTACAAAGTATACACAATCCTCATACATTGTATGATAAGTATGAACAATTGGTATATTTAATTGCTTACCAACGATTCTAGCGAATGTCCCTACCCCAAATTCAGTATGAGAATGAATTACATCTAATTTCCATTTTTTCATAATTCTAGCTGTCCTTATTGAATAAGGATAAACTAATTTGGTACCTGGGATTGGTGTACCAATTCCGGGAATTCTAATAATACGATTTTTTTTGTCATACAAAAACTTTTGATTTTCTAAATTACTAGTAATAATATATACTTCATGTCCTTCTTTTTCTAAAGTTCTTCGTAGTGAATCAACACTAATTACAACTCCGCTTAAATAAGGATAATAAATATCAGTAAACATTCCTATACGCATATCTTTCTCCCTTTTCTTACTTATTATTTATAACATCAATTCCACTAAGAACTTTTCCTTCTAGAAGTTCTAATGATGCGCCGCCACCTGTTGATATATGGGTAAATGAATCCTTATAACCAAAGTTAATAGCCGCTGATGCGGTATCTCCACCACCTAAAATAGTAGTAGCATCAAGATTGGATAAAATTTCACATATTTTTTTTGTACCTTCAGCATAATTTTGATATTCAAATGCACCTACTGGTCCATTCCATATAATTGTTTGACTATCTATTAGATATTGCTTAAACACTTTTATTGTTTGGGTTCCAATATCTAAGCCCATTTCATCACTTTTTAAATCAGTAATAAAGACTTCATGACTAATACTCTTATCTGATAGTTCATTACCAGCAATAACATCAATCGGTAAAATGATTTTATCTGGGTATTTTTCTAACATTTCTTTACAAAAATCAATATTATCTAAATCAACTAACGATTTGCCCACTTCGATATCCTTAGCTTTTAAGAAAGTAAAGGCCATTCCTCCACCTATTAAAATATAGTCAGCAATCTTAACTAAGTTTTCGATAACACCTATTTTATCACTTACTTTAGCACCACCTAAGATGACTGTAAATGGGTGCCTTGGATTATTGATAGCCGGCTCTAATATAGTTAGTTCCTTTTCAATTAAGAACCCAACTCCATTAGGTAAAATAGAGGCAATACCTACATTAGAGGCATGACTACGATGACTTGTGCCAAATGCATCATTAATATAAATATCACCTAAACTAGCCCAATATTTAGCTAATTTTGGATCATTACCACTTTCTTTTTTACCATCTAAATCTTCATAACGAGTATTTTCCATTAATAATATATCCCCGTCTTGAAGGTGATTAATAGCTTCTTCTAATTCTTTGCCCCTTGTATTAGAAATAAAAGTAATATTTTTATTTAAAAGTTCACTTAATCTTGCACTAACTGGTTCTAAAGTATTTTTAACTTTATCACCTTCTTCTTTAATACGACCTAAATGAGACATTAAAATAACTTTAGCTGAATTATCAATAGCGTATTGAATTGTTTTTAAACTTTCTTTAATCCTATTATCATCAGTTATTACTCCATCTTTAATAGGAACATTAAAATCAACTCTAATTATTACTTTTTTACCGTTTAAATCGAAATCTCTTATTGTTTTTTTCATATATCCTCCTATATATTAAAACGATCTTTATCTATTTCATAGTTTTTTTCCATTTCACTATCCGTTAAAACTTTATCATATATTCGTAGACCATACATTTTACCAGTTAATTTTTCAGTTCCACCACCTAAAATTATACCATTATCTACCTTTAAAGTTAATGATTTAGTTACTGATTTCATTAATTTTGAATTAACATATAAACTTCTGTTGTTCCCATCAAAGGTAATTGTAATAAGCATCGGTGTATTAATTGGTAATATTTCATCAAATGGGGTTGAATTATAAAAGCTAGTAGTATCCCAAAAATTAACATATGGAATATTATTAACAATTCTCCATTTAAATGAAATGGGCCCAAACTTAAATTCAGTATAACGAAAAACTTCAGATTCAAAAACAAATTGAATAGTTGAAGCATCATTAGGAAAAGTAAAACTAGCATTAACTGTATCATCAACACCATCAAAGGTTAAACCATTACTAGTTACCTTTTCAAATCCTACTAAAGTGGCATCGTTATTATATCCACTTAAATCATGCCATGTATTATCAACCGGTTTGTTGTAGGCATCATAATGTAGTAATAAGCCATCACTAATATATGCGGTTGTATCACTATTACGATTAGTATAAGTATACTTTATAATATTATCATTTCCAACGGTTGCAATAACCGTATAATTACTAATATCCTCATCATCGACACCTTTTATTTCATTCTCTATATAATCATTTTCAATTAAGGTCCTAACCTTAATAAATTCCTTACTTCCAACCTCTGTTAAATTAGAAAATAAATCCCTGTTTTGTTCAACATAAGTTTCAGCTGCTAATTCAATCATATTAGCTAATTCTTTTCCTTTAGAATCATTAGCATTTTTAAGTATTTCAACCACTGAAGGAACAGCTATTGATAAAATTATAACAATAAGAACAATAACACCTATTAATTCAATTAAGGTAAACCCATTATTTTTTTTCATTAAATCACCTATTCATTACTAATATTTTATCACATTTTTAGATTATTGCATAAAAAAAGTAAGTTTAACTTACTTTCTCATTTGTTCACCTAAATATTTAGCTGTTCGAACCATTTGAGTACTATATCCCATTTCATTATCGTACCAAGCAACTACCTTAACTAATTGCTTACCATCTACTTCAAGAACACTAGTTAATAATCCATCAACTAAAGCCCCTAAATTAGAACCAATAATATCACTTGATACAATAGGATCAGTTGTAAAGCCTAAAGTTTCGTTAGCATTATTTTTAAATGCATCATTTATTTCTTCTACTGTAGTATTCTTAGCTAATTCTAAAGTTAAATCAATAACTGAACCAGTTGTTGTTGGGACTCTTAAAGCACTACCATCTAATTTACCTTTTAATTCTGGTATAACTAGTCCAATTGCACTAGCTGCACCTGTAGATGATGGGATAATATTAGCAGCTCCAGCACGTCCACGACGAGCTTTAATACCTTTAGGGTGAGCAACATCTAAAATTACTTGATCGTTAGTATATGAATGAACTGTAGTCATATAACCTTTAACTATTCCAAATTCATTATGTAATACATTTACAACTGGTGCTAGACAATTTGTTGTACAACTTGCAGCACTAATTACTTCTTCACTACCATCTAAAATATTTTCATTAACATTATAGACAATTGTTTCTACATCTCCCTTAGCAGGCGCTGAGATAATAACCTTTTTAGCTCCAGCATTAATATGAGCTAATGCTTCTTCCTTCTTAGTAAACCTACCAGTACATTCAAATACTTCGTCAACACCTAGTTCACCCCAAGGTAAATTATTAGGATCTTTTTCAGCAAATACCTTTATCTTATGATCTCCAACAATAATTTCTCCTTCGTTAAAACTAATTTCATCAGTACGATATTGACGATGATTAGTATCATATTTTAATAAATGAGCTAATTGCTCTGCATCTGTTAAGTCATTGATTGCAACTACTTCAAATGTAGGATCTTCCTCCATTATTCTAAATACTAATCTTCCAATTCTTCCAAAACCATTAATTGCTACTTTAATCACTTTCATCTTCCTTTCTAATCATTAAAACAACCCCCACCAATAAACTCTCTTAACAATGATTCTCTCGGTATATTATCACTTGGAATAGGTAAAAAATTCCTTAAGAAATTAATTAACCTAATTGCTTCTGGATATGATTCATCATCCTCAGGTACCGAGAAAAGCAATGGTTCAGCATAAATTTTTAAAACACCTATTTCATATAACATCGCTGTATTTATTACGATATCAGCGTCATTTTGGAAAGGGAAGATATGTTTTTCTTCTCCTTCTCGTATTTTTTTCCACATTTTTAAAGTTGCGGCCGCTGAATACCCACGATATTTATTATCACGAACAATTCTTCTTAAACGTCTAGTATCACTTGTATGAACACGATTATGACGATCAATATTCAATTGTGTTAAAGGGCATACATAAATCTTATATTTATTTTTTCTCTCAATTGACATTGTTAATTTATCATTAAGGGCATGTAATCCTTCAATTACAACAACATCTTTTTCCCCTATTTGAATGTATTTGTTTTTATATTCTTTTCTACCAGTTAAAAAGTTATATTGTGGCAATAGAACTCTTTCACCATCTAATAATTTTGCTAAATGTTGATTAAATAATTCAATATCAATTGCATCAACACCTTCAAAATCGTATTCACCATTAGCATCTTTTGGGGTTTGTTCTCTTTCTAAAAAATAATCATCAATCGAAATGCTATGGGTTGTAAAACCACGTGATGCTAAATAGACTTCTAACTTTTTAGCTGTAGTCGTCTTACCACTAGATGATGGTCCAGCAATTAAAATAAATTTAATTTCATTTTTATTTTTATAAATAACATCACTAACATGCGATAATTGATTTTCATAATAAACCTCTGATAATCTTATAATCTCATCATATTTACCATTTGATACAATACTATTTAAATCTGAAGCAGTTGCAATTCCAACTTTTCTTCCCCATTCAGTGTACTCTAAGAAACTTTCAAACATTAACTTATGATGAACATAATCTAAAGTACATTCTGGATTGGAAACAGTTGGACTAGATAATACAAAACCATTTCCTTTAATATATGTCAATTTAAAATCATCAATATCACCAGTATTATTGGCTAGTTCACCAAAAAAATAATCATATATATCATCTAAACGATATAAATTAACATAACTATTACTGATATATTTTAAAACATTAACTTTATCATATTGTTTTCTACTATTGAAATATTTAATAGCATCAATACGAGAAACACTAACCTTATGATAAACTAAGTTTTGAAGAACTAATTCGTGCATCTTATCTTCTATTTTTTTAATATCTGATTTTTCTAATGTCATATTAAGTAATTCACAATAAACACCTTTATCAATTGAGTGTTCAACAATAACATCAACATTACTACCAAATACTTTTTTAATTGCTACAACTAATAATAATTGTAAACTACTATTATAAATACTATTACCAACTTCGCTACTACGATCATAAAAATCAATATCATGTTTTTTATGAATAGTATGGCTTAAACTAAATAGATTGTTGTCCATTTTAGCTGCTAAAATGGGGTAATTAAAATATTTTTTAAAATCTTTACTAACTTCTTTAAGACTTGTACCAACAGGATATTCATTAGTTACAAGGTCTCTAAAGTTAATTTTAACAGTTTTCTCCACTTTATTCCCTCTATTCTATATAATCATTTTATCAAAAAATATTTATTTTGTCACACCTTTTGATACATATTTACACTTTAACGACCTATTATAATAGTGGGGTGATAAAATGTTAATTCCTACAGTAATAGAAAGAACTAACAATAATGAAAGGGTTTATGATTTATATTCGAGATTATTAAAAGATCGTATTGTGATTTTAACAGGGGAAATAGATGATGCTAATGCTAATATTATAGTTGCTGAATTATTATATTTAGACTCATTAAATAATGATGATATTAGTTTATACATTAATTCTCCTGGTGGAAGTGTAACTTCTGGTATGGCTGTATACGATACTATGAATTTTATTAAAAGTAATGTTTCAACCATTTGTATTGGTATAGCAGCTAGTATGGCAGCCTTTTTATTATCTAGTGGAACAAAGGGTAAAAGATTTTGTTTACCTAATAGCGAAATCATGATTCATCAACCATTAGGTGGTGTTCAAGGTCAAGCAACAGAAATAAAGATTGCTGCTGAAAGGATTTTAAAATTAAAAGAAAAATTAAATTTATTATTATCTAAAAATACTGGCAAAGAATTGAAAGTGGTTGAACAGGATACTGAACGCGATTATTTTCTAAGTGCTGAAGAAGCATTAGAGTATGGTATTGTCGATAAAATACTATAAAAAAAGACAGAGTAATATCTGTCCATTTTATTTATTTTGATTGAAAGTTAGCAGTACTTCCTAGTTGTTGTTGTCCCATTTGAACTAAACGTTTAGTAATTTCTCCCCCTACTGAACCATTTGCTCTAGAGGTAGCATCAGGACCCATATTAACACCTAATTCACTAGCAATTTCCCATTTCATTTTATCAATTGCTTGCTTTGCGCCAGGTACTACTAATTTATTTTTTGATTGGTTATTATTCATTTGTTTCACCTCCTGTACACTAATATCATGTGTACATTCAGTGTTTTTATAAGTGGTAATTTATGGCTTATAAAAGGTCTTTATAATCATTACCTTTTAAGTTTTTAATCGTTTCTATATTTGCGATACATTCATCAATTAATGATTCATAATTGAATCTTGATTCATACTCAATACACTTTTCTAAATCAGGATTAATGACAGGATGTTTTGGTAAAAAAATCGTACAACAATCCTCATAAGGTAAAATACTTGTTTCATATGTTTGAATTTTATTAGCAACATCAATTATTTCTAATTTATCCATGCATGCAACCGGTCTAATAACTGGCATATTAGTTACATTATTAATAACTGACATACTAGTTATGGTTTGACTTGCGACTTGACCAATACTTTCGCCATTAATGATGATATCGCATTTTCTTAATTTAGCATATCCCTCGCATATACGATACATCATTCTTCTCATAATGGTTATCATATAACTAGAAGGAACATTTTTATATATACTTTCTTGTAATGTTGTAAAAGGTACAATATGTACAACAATATTACCAGAATAATTATTTAAAATATTAGCTAATTCAATAACTTTGTTTTTAGCCTTTTCACTAGTATGTGGAGGTGACTCAAAATACATACATTCAAGATCAACACCTCTTTTTAAGGCTAAATATCCAGCAACAGGACTATCTATACCTCCACTAAGCATTAACATACCTTTACCTTGAATTCCTACTGGATATCCACCACTACCCTTTATTTCACCAGTATAAATGAAAGTTCCTTCAGTTCTAATTTCAATTCTTAGTAATAACTCAGGATGGTGAACATCTACTTTGCAAGTAAAATTTTTTAAAATTAATCCACCAATTCTATTATTAAATTCCATGGTATGAATAGGAAAAGATTTGTCTGCTCTTTTAGTATCAACTTTAAAAGTATTAAATTGTTCTTTTTCAACAATTTTTAAAACAGCGTTCTCAATCTCTTCAATATTAGTATTTACTGGATAGCATATGACTATACCATGAATTCCAAATATCTTAGTTAATAAAGAAACAACTTCATCAATATAAATATTTTCTACCTCAATATACATTCTAACTCGGTCTTTAATAATTTTTACTTTATAATCTTTTAAGACATTTAAAATATTGTTTTCTAACATTTTAATAAAAAAGTTACGATTAGCTTTTTTAGTCGTTAATTCTCCATATTTAATTAATATTAATCTGTCCATAATATCACCCAGTGTTAATTATATCATAATAAATATTAATAAAAAATAGTATCTCTTTGGAAATACTATTTTTATTATTTTAAATTTTTAAAAATTTATTTAATTAATTGTTTTTTCATTACCATATAACTTTAATAACTTGTTATAAATACCAGGTTCAACTTTATTTAAAGTATTGATCGTTAATTCTAATGATTTTTGATATTCACCTCTAAAGAATAACATTTCAGAACTAGTTAGATGATGATCGACACCATCAATAGCTGAGCGATAACGATTACCATAGACAATAGCCATTTCAGCGAACATAGCTGTTTTCATTATTTCTTTTGTTTTAGTAAATAATTTTAAAACTAAATCTCTAGCGGTATCAACTCTTGTATTTAAAACGCTAATTGTAATTGGTTTACGTTCTAGTTCTTTAACAATTTCTCTAATAGCACTTTGTGCTTCATTTAATTCCACATAATAAGTTTTAGGGACAACAGGTAAATTATATTCTCTAATCTTAGTCTTAGAATCTTTTAATAACAACTTAACTTCTTCTAATTGTTGTCTTGCTCTGACTTCATCTTCTTTCATGCTACTAATAGCATCTAATGAATTATCTAAACGATCTTCAATTGACGCTAATTTTAAAACTAATATTTCAATTTCTTTAATTAATTTAGAATAAGCAAAAGTATCATTACTTGTATGATCAATTAATATTTTGTAATCAGCATTTAATCCTTTTAATTCTTCTCTAATACTGACTAATAAATCCATATCTTCTTTAGATAAATTATATACCGTTTTAATATCTTCTATTTGACTAAAAATATCAGTAATTAAACCATTAATCTTATTAAGTTTTTTAGCAAACGAAATATTTGTTTCCTCATAAGTTTGACGATTTATTCTTTCTTTTTCAAAATCATTAAACAATGAATCAAAATAATCTAATAATACTTTTAATTCAAATAAACTATCTTCTAAGTTTAAAACACGACTACGAACCATAACATCATTAATTTTTTTATCGGCTTCCGAAATATTATATTCAATATTTAAATAATCTAATGGATAACCACCATTAACCATTTTTTTATAAATTTCTTCTGCTTCCTTAATTCTACTTGGTAAAACATTAGTAGCTAGTAAAACAATTGCCGGTATTTCCTCAATAACAATCGCCATATGTTTTAACATTTCATCAATTGCCTTAATTATTTGAGTTACTTCGGTATATTCATTGTTTTCCATGACATGTTCAAAATCTTCAAATCTTTTAGCAATATTTTCAAATTGTAATGAAATTGATTTAGCAATATCGCCATACTCACTACGAGTTTCAGTAAACTTTTGAAATAATTCACGATATGTAATTTTTAATTTAGTAATAATTGCTCTATTCTTTTCTTCGCTTGTTGTGATTTCTTTTATTTCATCCATTAAAAATTCTGAATTAGTACGAACTTTATATATTTCTAATTCTAGTTTAGCCATTTTACAAAGGGTTCCTTTATAATCCATTTGCGATAATGAATACTCAGCTTCTAAAATCATTTCCGTCAACTTTGGTATTTGGGCACTTTTAATATATTGTAGCCTTTCTTTCCATTCATTATACATAACTTCTAGTTTTTCATTCTTTAAAAAAGATTCAATCTTAGCAAGTTCCGGCATGATTGGAGCGCTGTCTATTTTATTCTTTTCGATATCAAGTTCATCAATATGTTTTTTGATTTTATTATTTTTAAAATTTTGTATCACATTTAAAACTACTACTACCATAATAACAGTAATAAAGAATAAGGTAATTGATATTAATGTTACTCCATCCATTCTTCCACCTCACTATAATAATAATATCACATTTTCGACTTTTTTTGCACCCCTTTTTGATAAAAGGTTCTATTATATTTTATTTGACTTATAACATAAAATTAATTATAATAAATATTATCTTTTAGGGGGAGATATGAATGGATAACAATAAGGTTACCGAAATAGTAAATGAATATATTTCTACCAAGCCAGAAGTGATGGATATTATTGGTTATGGTTCTGCCATTAAAAGGCAAGCAGGAGACATAGGCTCTAAAAAACAAATTGATTTAATTTTAGCAGTCGAAAATCAAGAAAAGTGGCATCAAGAAAATTATATGCTTAATCCTAATGATTATTCTAAACTTGGAAACAAAATATTTAATCAACTTCCAAAGCTATATCATTGGGGAACTGATATTAATTATCTTGCATATTTAAAGTATAAAAACCAAAGCTTTAAACTTGGAGTTATTGACTATAATAACTTAATTGAGGACTTAGTAACCTGGAAAAATGGTTACTTAGCAGGAAGATTGCAAAAGGCTGTCCAACTTATAAAAAGTGATAACTTATTAGATAAAGCTATTAAATTAAATCAAGAGAACGCTTTAAAGGTAGCATTATTATTACTAGAAAACGACCAAAATAGCCTTAATGATTTATATTATAAAATTTGTTCTTTATCATATAATGGAGATATTAGAATGTATGCCAAAATGGAAGATCCTAATAAAGTATCAAATATTACAAAAGGTAGTTTTGATGAGTTACATGAAATATATTCCAGTATTGATAATGATTATTACTATGTTAGTAATGGTAAAATCATGATCAATAAGGATTTATTAATCCAAGATGCTGATAAATTACCTAGTAGTTTATATCATTATTTAGTTAAACATAATTATGATTTTGATCACTTAAGCATGGATCAATTAACTAGTCTCCAAAAATTAATTAAAGAATATATTAGAAAAACTAACCTTAAAACAAGTATTGTTCAACCTATAAAAGGTATTTGTTTAAATGGTATTGATAAAACATTACAATATTCTAAGCATAAACATCAAAAAAGTAAAATAAATAGTTAATTATCATTGACTATTTATATAAAAACTAATATAATTAGTAGTGCGATGTATCTAGCAGCGCCATTTAGAAGATTATAACGTGTTTATTACCTTTAGGGGTTATTGTGTAACTTATGCTGCAAAGCGAAGATATTAAAATAGTACACCCTATAATCTGACTGAAGGCCTCGATCTATTCGCAATATAGAAAAGGAGGATATTATGTCAAGATACACAGGACCAAGTTTTCGTAAAAGCCGTCGTTTAGGTTTTTCAATTTTAGAAACTGGTAAAGATATTGCTAGAAAGCCATATATTCCAGGACAACATGGTAAAAAACGTGGTAAAAAATTATCTAACTATGGTATTCAATTACAAGAAAAACAAAAAGTTAGATTTATGTATGGATTATCTGAAAAGCAATTTAAGAAAACTTTCTTAGATGCTGGAAAACTAAAAGGTGTTCATGGTGAAGATTTCTTAAAACTTCTTGAAAGTCGTTTAGACAATGTCGTTTATCGTATTGGATTTGCTTCTACAAGAAATGCTGCAAGACAATTAGTTAACCATGGTCATGTTACTGTTAATGGTAATAAAGTTGATATTCCATCTTATCGTGTTAAACCAGGCGATGTTATTGGTTTAAAAGAAAGATCAAAAGAATTAACAGTTGTTAAATCATCTTTAGAAGCTTTAAATAACCGTGTTGAGTTTGTTACATTTGATGATGCTTCAATGACAGGTACTTTTGTTAGATACCCTGAAAGAAGCGAATTAAACGCTGATATTAATGAAGCACTTATTGTTGAATTCTACAATAAATAATAAGCTTATATTAAATACATTGAATAAATTTCAATGTATTTTTTTATACAAAAAAAGATACCATTAAGTATCTTTTTATTATTTTTCAAACTTACCAAGGTAATATTTCTTTTTACCTCTTTTAATAATAATTAGAATTCCTTCTATCGCAATATCCTTAGTAACTAACATATTCTCGTCAGTTACTTTTTCATCATTAATTGTAATTGAAGAACTTGATATAAGTTCTCTCGCTTCTCTACGACTTGAACAAATATCATTATCAACTAAGATATCTAAAATAGATTTTTCCTCTTTAATTATAAAGTTTGGTAAATCTTTAAACGCAGGTAATATTTCTTTTACTGATAAATCTTTAATATTACCATTAAATAATGATTCACTAATTCTTACTGCGTTATCATATTCTTCCTTACCATGTAAGAAAGTTATTACTTCTTCAGCTAACTTTTGATGTGGTAATCTTAAATGAGGTTCTGCTTTAAGAGATTCCTCTAAAGCTTCTATTTCTTCGACTGGTAAAAAAGTTAATTTTTTTAAATATTCAATAACTTTATCATCCTCTGAATTAATTAAAAATTGATATAATTCATAAGGCGAGGTCTTATCTTTATCTAACCAAACGGCATTACCTTCACTTTTTCCAAATTTAGTGCCATCACTTTTAGTAATAAGTGGCATAGTTAAACCATATACTTCTTGACCTATTTTTTTACGAGTTAATTCAATACCAGCAGTAATATTTCCCCATTGATCTTGACCACCAATTTGCATTGTACAATTTTTGTGTTCAAATAACCATAAGAAGTCTAACGCTTGCATAATCATATACGAAAATTCAGTATAAGTAATACCTATATCTAATCTACTTTTAACTGTTTCTTTAGATAGCATATAGTTAAGACTAAAATACTTTCCATAATCTCTTAAGTAATCAATAAAATTAATATCCTTTGACCAATCATAATTATTAACTACTTCAAAACCAAATATATCTTCAACTTGTTTACGCAGTTTTATATAATTATATTCTAATTCCTCTTTAGTAATCATTGGTCGTTCAGCATTAGGTTTAGGATCTCCTATTAAACCAGTAGCCCCACCTACTAAAAGAATCGGGTGATGACCAGCATCTTTTAACCTTTTAGCCATTAAGAAACTTGAGTAATGACCAATATGTAAACTATCTCCAGTAGGATCAGTTCCTATATAAAAGGTTATCCCACCATTATTTAATTTTTCTTCTAAATCAGGACTTGAAATATCTTCAATTAGCCCTCTCCATTTTAATTCATCAAACAGTTTCATCTACAACACTCCCCATTATTTTCACTCCACTACTCGTACCAATTCTTGTTGCTCCAGCTTCCAGCATTTTCACTGCTGTATCATAATCTTTAATACCACCACTAGCTTTTATTTCTAGTGTTTCACTTTTATATTGATTGATTAATTCAACATCTTCTACTTTAGCACCATATACACCAAAACCCGTTGATGTTTTTATATAATTAACAAATGTTTCATTACATATTTCAGTCATTTTAATAATTTCATCATTTGTTAGATAACAAGTTTCAATAATTACTTTTAATGTTTTACCATCAATAGCATCTCTGATTTCTTCAATTTCTTCTTTAATATATTCATAATCCTTATTTTTTAATGCTCCAATATTGATAACCATATCAACTTCATCAGCACCATTTTCAATAGCATCAATAGCTTCATATACCTTACTAGCGGTAGTATTCATCCCTAATGGAAAACCAATAACCGTATCAACTAAGACATTAGTATCTTCTAGTAACTCTTTAGCTAATGGTACATAATAAGGAAAAACACACACAGCCATAAAGTTGTTTTTTACAGCTTCATCACATAATGTTTCAATATCCTTTAAAGTAGCATCAATTTTTAAATTTGTATGATCTATACAACCATTCATAATATTCCTCCTAAAATAAAAAGTTATTATAAATATAGGGACGAATAACCGTGGTACCACCCTATTTCATAATAACTTATGCTCTTTCCTTTTAACGCAAGTAACGATTTGATTCAAAATATGTAATTCATTATATAACTTTGACTAATTTTCACCACCATTAGTTCTCTAATTACCTATTATATAATTACTTTCTATTTTTCTTTATCAAATTATTTTCATCTTTTTTCTTGTTTGGATTATCGTATTGTTTAAGAAAGTCCTCAAAATTAAATTTGGCTTGTGATGCAGGTTGAATTTTTTCAACACGATAAGGCTTTTTCTTATAATCATTTGAAATAGATGTTATTTTAATCATTTATTCACCTGTTTTCAAAAATAATAACACAAATTATGAAATTAATCAATAACATTTTGATTATTATTTTCCCCTTTATGTATTTTTTCAATAATACCTTCAATTTTTTGAGCATTTTTAATTGATTCATCATAAACAAAAGTTAATTCTGGAATATGTCTTACTTCAATACGTTCAGCTAATTTTTTTCTAATGAAGCCACTAGCATTATTTAACGCTTTTAACGTTTCTATTTTTTTGGATTCATCTAATACTGTTACATATAGTTTAGCAAAACTTAAATCATTTGTTACTTTACAATCAGTAACTACAACAAATTTAATATCATTATCTTTTATCTCAGTAGCTAAAATGTAACTAACTTCGCGAAGAATATTAGTAGCAATTCTATCTATCTTTACGCTCATAATCCACCTCTTTAATTTATCTTTTTATTTCGATCATTTCATAAGCTTCAATGATATCTCCGACTTTAATATCATTATAATTTTCAATGGTTATACCACATTCTAAACCTTTTTTAACTTCCTTAACAGTATCTTTTTCTCTTTGAACAGAATTTACACTACCGTCAAAAATAACAATACCATCTCTAATTACTCTAGCTTTAGCATCTCTTCTAATTAATCCTTCTGTAATATATGATCCAGCAATAGTACCAACTTTCGAAAACTTAAATAATTGTCTTACTTCAGCAGTACCTAATACTTTTTCTTCATAAATTGGATCAAGTAAACCTTTCATTGCTGCTTCCATTTCTTCTACTGCCTTATAGATAATGTTGTATAAACGGATTTCAACACAGTTTTCAGCAGCATAATCTTTAGTTGTATTAGTTGGGCGTACATTAAAACCAATTATAATAGCATTTGAAGCTTTTGCTAAAACAATATCACTTTCGGTAATGGTTCCAACACTACTTCTAATTACTTTGACTTTAACACCTTCAACATCAAGTTTTTCTAAAGAGTTTTTAACAGCTTCACAACTACCATTAACATCAGCTTTAATAATAACATTTATTTCTTTAGTTCCTTCTTGAATTTTAGCAAATAATTCATCTAAAGTAACAGCTGTATTACATGTCAATCCTCGAAGTTTTGATTGAGATTTTCTTTGTTCACCAATACTACGAGCTTGTTTTTCACTTTCAAAAGTCATAAATTTATCACCAGAGTTCGGTGTATCATTTAGTCCAGTGATTTCAACTGGAGCAGATGGAAGAGCTGTCATTATTTCTTCATTACGATCATTTTTAAGCGTTCTTACTTTACCATAAGCAGTACCTACAACAATCGGATCTCCCATTCTTAATGTACCATTTTGAACTAAAACAGTAACAATTGGTCCAACATGCTTATCTAGTCTTGATTCAATAACGGTTCCAATCGCATAACGGCTTGGATTAGCACGATAATTTTGCATATCAGCAATTAATAAAATGTTTTCTAATAATTCTTCAATACCTTTTCCATCTTTAGCTGAAATTTGATTATATAATGTATCTCCACCCCAAATATCAGGTGTAAGACCATATTCAGCAAGTTCTGTCATAACACGTTCAGGATTTGCTTCTGGTTTATCCATCTTATTAATAGCAACAATAATTGGCACATTAGCCGCTTTCGCATGGTCAATCGCTTCTCTTGTTTGAGGCATAACACCATCATCAGCTGCGACTATTATTATAACAATATCAGTAATATTAGCTCCACGAGCACGCATTTCAGTGAATGCTGCGTGACCAGGAGTATCAATGAACGTTATTGGTTTATCCTTATATTTAGTTTGATAAGCACTAATTGCTTGAGTAATACCTCCAGCTTCACTATCCGCAACACTAGTCTTTCTAATTGTATCAAGTAAAGTTGTTTTCCCATGGTCAACGTGACCCATAATAGTAACAACTGGTGGACGAACAATTAAATCTTCTTCATTATCAATGATTTCAAATTCTTCAAAATTAGTTACATCAGCAGTTTCTTCCTTCTTTAGTTCTTTATTATAATCCACTATTAATATTTCCGCATTTTCAAAACTAATACTATTATTAACGGTAGCCATAATCCCTAAAGAAAATAACTTTTTAACTAATTCAGCACCACTTACTCCTAAACTGTCAGCTAGTTCCCCAATTGTCATATTTTCTTTATATAAAACAACATTCTCATTATTAACTGGTGCATTTGAAACTAGTTTTTCTTTATTCTTATACATTGCCTTTTTCTTGTCAGCAAGTTCTGTTTTAGTACCCCTTTTGATAATATCGGTCTTTTTCTTAAGTTTTTCTTTTACCACAACATCATCATTATTAACAATTTTACTATCAAGAACGATTTCGATTTCTTCATCAATATCATTATCATCATTGGCTAAAACATTATCCAACTCAACAATATTTTCTTCACTTAACATATCATCTTCATTTGATAAATAAATGCCAAGTTCATTACACTTTCTTAATATTTCCTCCACTGTTTTATTCATATCATCAGCATATTCACGTACACTCATCATAAATACACACCTCTTTTCTTATTTTATCATTTGTTTCATTTCATCGTAGATTTGATCAGGAATATCACATTCTAAATGTCTCTCTAATATTTTATGCTTAATTGCTTTTTCTATTATTTCTAAGTCTCTTTTTAGATATGCTCCATGACCATTAGCCTTACCTGTTTCATCAATTATAACATTGCCTTCAGGTGTTCTAACGACTCTCAGTAGTTCGTATTTAGGTAACTTTTCTCTTGTTACAACACAACTACGCATAGGAATTTTTTTAGTTTTCATGTAGCACCTCCCTATTCAATTATATTAATGCCTTCTTCTTTAGCTTGTTCATATGTTTTAACATCTATTTTAAAATGTGTTAATCTTGCTGCTAAACGAACATTTAATCCTTTTTTACCAATTGCTAAAGATAAATTATCATTGTCAACAATAACTAATGCTTCTCTTTTCTTTTCATCAGTAATAAAGACTCTAACATTCTTAGCTGGACTTAAAGCATTTTCAATAAACTTTTCAGGATCGTTATCATATGCAATAACATCTATTTTTTCATTACTTACCTCTTTAAGAATTTGATTAATTCTCATTCCCTTTTCGCCAATACATGATCCTACAGCATCAACATTAGAGTTTTCTGAGAATACTGCTATTTTAGTTCTATTACCAGCTTCTCTAGCTACACTATAAACTAAAATAGTACCATCATTAATTTCAGGAATCTCTAATTCAAATAATCTTTTAACAAATCCGTAATGACTTCTAGAAAGTAAAATTAGTGGTCCCTTAGGATTATTTTCTACTTTCGAAATATAAACTTTAATATTAGAACCCATTTTAATTTCTTCACCAGGAATTATTTCTGTTTTAGGTAAAATACCTTGTGTTTTCCCTAAATCAATATAGTAGTTGCGGACATCCTCCATTGAAACAGTACCTGAAACCATTTCTTCTTGTTTATCCTCATACTCAGAAATAATATTATTACGTTCTGCTTCTCTAATCTTTTGGACAACAACTTGTTTTGCAGTTGAAGCAGCAACTCTACCAAAATCACTAGTAGTTACTTCTTCTTCAATTGTTTCGCCTATTTCAATATCTGGAACAATTTTTCTTGCTTCATCTAAAGTTAATTCAACACGTTCATCTTCAATTTCTTCAACAACTGTTTTAAAAGAATAAACTTTAATATCTCCTAATTCTTTATTGATATCAACTCGAACATTAGATAATGAATTAAAGTGCTTTTTATATGCGCTTGAAAGCGCTAATTCCATAGCCTCAAAAATAGTTTCACGATCGATTCCTTTTTCTTTTTCTAAAAGGTCAACCGCATTTAAAAATTCTTTATTATTCATTTTATTCACCACCCTTTTCTCTAGAACATACATCCAAAACATAACTATCTTCTATTAAATTAGCTTTATCTAAAATTGGATTAATTAAATTACTGACCTTAACGCAGTCTTCAACATCAATGTATCCTTCTTTATCAATAACAACAGCAAGATTGTACATATTACCTTCTTTAGTATATAAAACATCATCAAGCTTATAATCATTTTTTACAATAATATCTTCGATTAAATCTCTTACTTGATCTTCTATTCTCATTTTAACCTCCTATGAATTAAAGAGTGGGAACTCCCACTCTTCTGCAACTAAAGGTATTATATCATAAAAACTATCTTTTTAACACTTTTTTTCATTTTTTTTGATATAATATTAATGGAGATGATAATATTGAAAATAAAACAACCAGAAAGAGTAAAGAATTTTTTTATTGGATTTAGTGCCATTATACTATATTTTGTGTTTACTCAATTACAAGGTTTACCATTAGTATTACTAGATATTGATATAGAGAATTTATCACAAACATTTATTGTTTGGTATTCATTTTTCTTTACCGTAGTTCTAATTTTTATACTTGTTTTTATTTATCGCAAAACATTAAAAAGTAATTGGCTTGATTTAAAACAAAATCACCAAGAATATTTTAAGAAATATCTTAAATATTGGTTTTTAGCCCTTGGGATTATGATGTTAAGTAATTTTATTATTTTATTAATTAGACCTGGTTCAATAGCTGGGAATGAGGAAGCAGTTAAGGATTTATTTGAGAGTGTCCCAATTTATACATTTATTAGCGCTGTCTTTTTAGCACCATTTCTTGAAGAACTTACGTTTAGACTTTCTTTTAGATATATGTTTAAAAATGATTGGTTATTCATTATCTCATCAGGTTTAGTATTTGGTTTAATGCATATTGTAGGAACATATGAAACAGTATATGACTTATTATACTTAGTACCTTATTCTACACCAGGTATTATATTTGCTTATGTACTAACTAAAAGTAAAAATATTTTTGTTCCAATTGGATTACATTTTATACATAATGGACTATTGATGTCTTTACAAGTATTTGTATTAATATTTGGGTGAAGACACTAGTCTTTTTTTTTATTTATGATAAAATATATATGGTGATGTTATGCCTAAGATAAAGATAATTATTTATGTCATTCTTTTTTTATTAATTATTACAGGAACATTATTATATAGTCGTTTTGTTTCAACTAAAGGATTAGTAATAAAAGAATATAAGATTGTTAATGATAAAATAACTGATTCATATCATGGTTTAAAAGTTGTTCATATCTCAGATATTCATTATGGTAGTATAATTTATAAACGTGAGTTAGAAAACTTAGTTCGTAAAATTAACTTATTAAAACCAGATATCGTCTTTTTTACTGGTGATTTATTCTCAGATGAAAATATTAATGATAAATATATCCAAGAATTAATTGAAGTCTTATCTAAAATTAAGGTTAAAATTAATAAGTATGCTATTAATGGTAATCATGATTATGATCATCCAAAAGAATTTAATAAAGTAATGAAAAATAGTGATTTTATTATTTTAAATGACAAACACGATGTTATTTACAACGAAAAAAATGAAGCTATTTTTGTTGCTGGAATAAGCACTAATTCATATGGTAATTTAACTATTAATGATAAAGTAAAACCAATGAAAGAGTATTTAGAAACCACTGAAGATAAATTTATATATAATATCTTATTAATTCATGAACCAGATTTTATTGAAAAAATAGATTATGAAAAATTTGATTTGATATTATCAGGTCACTCTCATAATGGTCAAGTCAGATTGCCTTTTATAAAAAAGATATATACTCCTTATGGGGCAAGAAAATATTATAGTGAATATTATAAATTAAATAATACTGATTTATACATTTCAAATGGTTTAGGAACCTCAGTAATTAAATTTAGATTTTTTAATAAACCATCATTTAATTTTTATCGTATAACTAATAAATAAAAAACAAGCAATGCTTGTTTTTATTTTATATTATTTAATAATTCTTGTTCATCCCAAATAGTAATACCTAATTCTTTAGCCTTATCATATTTACTACCAGGTTTATCACCTACAATAACAACATCAGTTTTTTTACTAACACTATTAGTAACAATTCCACCTAATGATTCAAGTTTTTCCCTTAGTTCATCACGAGTTATTGACTCTAATGAACCGGTAAGGACAAACGTCTTATTAGTTATGATGTCATTAGTTGATACTTTACCTAAATAATTCATATTAAGTCCATATTCTTTTAAGGTATTTATCATTTCCAGATTATTTTCATTACTAAAGTAATCAATAACACTTTGACCAATAATATTACCAATACCAGAAATATTCGATATGTCTTCAAAGTTACTATTCATTAAATTATCCATTGTTTGATAGTGTTTAGCTAATATTTTACCAGTCTTACTACCAACATGTCTAATGCCTAAAGCAAAAACTAACTTTTCTAAAGAATTACTTTTACTTTTTTCAACACTAGTTAATAAATTGCCTACACTCTTTTCTCTAAAACCATCTAATTTAATTAACTCATCTTTCTTATCTTTTAATAAATAGAAATCAGTAATATTACGAAGGTACCCCATATTATAAAAGTCTTCGACAATAGAAGTACCAAAACCTTCAATATTCATAGCATCACGACTAGCATAATGAATTAATCCTTCAATATGTTTTGCATCACATAATTCATTAACACAATAATATGAAGCATCTTTCTTTATTAGAGTTTGATCACAAATTGGACAATTACTAATCATCTCAAATGGTGTTTCAGTACCATCTCTTCTATCAATGATAGCTTCTTCGACTCTCGGGATTACATCTCCCGCCTTTTTTATGGAAACGATATCACCAATCCTAATATCTTTAGATAATACATATTCTTCATTATGTAAGGTTGCTTTAGAAATAACAGACCCCATTAAACGAACCGGTTCTAAAACAGCATTAGGTGTTACTTGACCAGTACGACCTACAGTAAATTTAATATCCTTTAATTTAGTTAATACTAACGTAGCTGGGAATTTATAAGCAGTTGCCCATTTAGGGTATTTAGCTGTATAACCTAATTTATTTTGTTTATCAATATCATTTAATTTAATAACAATTCCATCTATTTCATAAGATAGACTATTTCGATGTTCAACCCAATATCTTATATAGTCTAATAACTCTTCAATATTATAAATAGTTTTAGTATGGTTGTCTGTTGTTAAACCTAATTTTTTCATAAATTCTAGACTATCGTTATGACTATGAATATTATAATCTAAGCTGTTAGGTAAATGATATATAAAGCAATCCAAGTTACGACTAGCAGCAACTTTAGAATCTAGTTGTCTAACTGAACCTGCTGCAGCATTACGAGGATTTGCTAGTAATTCTAGTCCTTCTTCTAATCTTTTTTTATTTAGTTTCTCGAAAGACTTTTTACTCATGTATATTTCACCACGAACTTCAATATCAATTTTTTCATTTAAAGTAAGTGGTATTGTTTTAATTGTCTTAACATTATGTGTAATATCTTCACCAACAACCCCATCACCACGAGTGGCTCCTCTAACTAATTTACCATTTTTATATAGTAATGATACTGATAATCCATCTATTTTTAATTCACATACATAAGTTGGATTAGGTACTTCTTTTTTAATTTTGGCATCGAAGTCAAGAATATCTTCTTCATTAAAAACATTCCCTAAACTCAACATTGGTATTTCATGAGTTACTTTTTTAAATTCATTAATTATTTTACCACCAACACGAACATTAGGTGAATCATCTCTCATTAATTCTGGATGTTCTTGTTCTAGTTTAGTTAACTCTTGTATATAACGGTCATATTCTTGATCACTAATACTAGGTTTATCCAAAGTATAGTATTCATAATTAGCTTTATTTATAAGTTCAATTAATTCTTCCATTCTCTTTTCTATCATGCTATCACCTATTAATATTATACCATTTTTGAGTGTTACATTTAACTAAAAAAGAATAACTTCTAGTTATTCTTTTCATTTATAAACACTTTTAATCCGTCTTTTAATTCTTGGTGTTCTAAACCAAAATCAATATTAGCTTTCATATAACCTAATTTACTACCAGTATCATAATAAGTACCCTCATACTGGCATACATAAAAGTCTTGACTATTCATTAACTCTTTCATAGCATCAGTAAATTGTACTTCATTACCAACACCAGGTTTTAAATCATCTAGAATATCAAAAATATCACTTTTAACAATATATCTTCCTAAGCCAGCGATATTAGATGGTGCACTATCAATACTTGGTTTTTCAACAATTGTCTTAATCTTACCAGTGTCTTTATCTTCAAATTCAATAATACCATATTTATTTACTAGTTCTCTAGGCACTTCACTGACACCAATAACATTACAATCATATTTTTCATATACTTCAATTAATTGTTTTAAAACTGGTTTATCGTATTTCATTAAATCGTCACCGTATAAAACAGCAAATGGTTCATCACCAATAAAGTTGCGGGCTAAATTAATAGCATGACCACTCCCCATTGGTTCACCTTGCCTACGATAAAAAATACTAACTTTCTTAGATATACCTCTAACTAATTCTAGTTGTTCTAACTTTCCTGATTTTTCTAAGCGACTTTCTAGTTCATAATGTTCATCATAATAATCTTCAATTACCTTTTTATATGGACTAGTAATTAATAATATCTCTTCGATACCACTAGCCACGGCTTCATCAATAATATAATCTAAAGTTGGCCTATCAACAATTGGTAACATTTCTTTTGGAACTGATTTAGTTATTGGAAGAAATCTTGTTCCCATACCAGCAACGGGAATAACTGCTTTTCTAATCTTTTTCATTTTACTTATACTTATCTATGGCATTTTTAGTTATGTTAAAGCACACTACCACAACTAAAAGTATCCAAAATATTATTTTAATAGTTCCATGATTGCTGATAATAAATTCCCTTACTGGTTCAAACGTTTCTTCCAATTTGACAAAAAAATCTTTCATAATTATCTACACCTTTCTAATACTTTTATGGCCTTTAATAATCATCTTAATTCCATGTGGATGATTAAAAGCAATCGTTAAAATTGATTTTTCAATATTAACAATAACACCTACACCATATTTATTATGAACTACTTTATCGCTTATACTATAATCAATTGATGCATCAATCATATTGGTCTTAATAATTCTTGTTTCTTCAGCAACAATATCTTTATCTAAATATTGTCCATCAATTTCTTTAATAAATCGACTTTCAACATTAGCATTTTCCATTCCGTATAGCATTCTTCGTTTAGCATTAACTAACCAAAGTTTTTTTCTAGCACGGGTAATAGCAACATAACAAAGTCGACGTTCTTCTTCTAACTGAGAAGGATCTTGGAATGCATTAGCATGAGGAAATATTCCATCTTCCATCCCAATAACAAATACGTTATTAAACTCTAATCCTTTAGCAGAATGAACAGTCATTAATGTTACTACTTCATTATTATTTTTATGTTCTTCAATATCTGAAACTAAACTTATCTCATTTAGAAATTCTTCTAATGATATTATACCATTTTTTTCCTCAAAGTTCTTCGTAATTGATTTGAATTCTTCTAAGTTTTCTAATCTTACTTCTGCATCAAGTGTATTTTCAGCAATTAATTCATTTCTAATACCTGTTTTTTCAAGAATTAGATCAACTAATTCAGTTAATGAACAACTATCTTGCATCTTAATTAATTCTTCAATTATTTGTCTAAAAGCTAATTCTTTACCATTATCAATGGCCTCATACATACTTTTTCCTTCATCATTAGCCTTTTGAACTAAATTTTCAATTGATTTTAATCCAATACCTCTTTTGGGAACATTTATAATTCTTGTTAGACTGATATCATCGTCTTGATTATAAATAAGCTTCAAGTATGATATTAAATCTTTTATTTCTTTTCGTTTATAGAAATAGAAACTACCAATTACTTTATAAGGTATATTTTCCCTCAATAAGGCTTCTTCCATATTTCTTGATTGAGCATTAGTACGATACAAAATTGCGATTTCACTTAATGGTGATTGATTCATTATTTTTTTTATTTGAGACATAACATAAAAAGCTTCATCTTTTTCATTTTCTGAACGATGGTATATAATCTTATCCCCATCTTCATTATCGGTCCATAGATTTTTTTCTTTTCTTGAACCATTGTTTTTAATAACACTATTAGCAACATTTAATATATTCTTAGTTGAACGATAATTTTCTTCTAACATAATTGTTTTAGCATTTTTATAATCTTTTTCAAAATTAAGAATATTACGATAATTTGACCCTCTAAAAGCATAAATACTTTGATCTGGATCTCCTACTACGCAAATGTTTTTATATTTAGCTGATATCATTTTAGTTAATACATATTGTGCTTCATTAGTATCTTGGTATTCATCGATTAAAACATATTTAAATTGTTCCTGATATATTTTTAACACATCTTTATTTTGATTAAATAAAACGATCGGTAACATTAATAAATCATCAAAATCTAGTGAATTATTAATAACTAATTTATTTTGATAAGCTTTATATACTTTTAAAACAATCTTTTCATATTCCGTATTAGCAAATTTAGAATATTCTTCAGGGTTCAATAATTCATTCTTTGCTCCACTTATTTGAGATTTAATTGCTTTTGGATGATATATTTTAGGATCTAAATCCATACTTTTTAATATTTTTTTAATAACGGTTATCGAATCTTCACTATCTAAGATTGTAAAATTCTTTTTATATCCTAATAAATCATGATGGTATTTAATGATTTTTAATCCAAAAGAATGAAATGTTGAAATTTGAATTTGATAAGCCACTGGCCCTAGCATTTTGATAATGCGATCTTTCATTTCTTTAGCTGCTTTATTTGTAAACGTTATAGCTAAAATCTGTTCGGGATTAACACCTTGTTCTATTAAATAAGCAACACGAGTAGTTAAAACACGAGTTTTACCACTACCGGCACCTGCTAAAATAAGTAATGGTCCATCTAATACTTTAACTGCTTCAAGTTGTTTGTTGTTTAATGTTTCTAAGTTCATACTATCACCTATATAATCATAACATAAAAACACTCTTATGATAAGAGTGTTTTTTATCTTTTAAGGCTTTGAACCTTAGTATTAACTATCGTTTGTTTTAAAAATTCTTTTAATAAAGTTGTATCTCCAGTCGCAGCTGAAATAATACTTCCATTCATTAAATATTTTTTACCATCAGGATTTAATAAATTATAATCGATTTTATAATTTCCAAACTCATAATTATTACATTTAGCATCGACAAATTCTCTAAAGAATTCTCTTTGAGTTCGACCATTACCTTCTCTAAAAGGATGAATAACATTTATTTCACTATAATAATAAGCAAGCACTTCAAACATTTCATCTTCATTACTTACTTTAGTAATATCATTGTTTAATTTTTCTAATGTTTTAGATAAATAGTAATGGATATAGTCTGGCCTACAAAAAGGGGTTGAACCTTTAGTCATGTTTTCCAACCTGATTTTACCAGCAAACGGATACAAATCATTAAATAAATACTTATGTATTTTAAAATAATGTTCAATATCAAATTTACCTTTAATTGGTTCTACTTGTAAATGAGATAAATTATAAGTTGATATCATTCTCTCAACACTGTTTAAAACCTCTGGATCCTTGATATTTCTACTATTCATTAAAACGTCTGTATTAGGATAACAATATATAGATTGCTCACTATAAGCATCATCATAATTACTTTTTACTACCATCGCTTTTTTTCTCTTCTTTCATATCTTTTTTATTGGCATATAGTTTTACTATATTATATAATAAACTCTCTGATTTACGACCTCTTCTTAAAGCTTCTTTTAGAAGACCTAATTCTTCTTTGCTTAATGAATCGACATACTCAAGATCAATATTAGAAGTTGCTCCTGTAATCGCTTTATCAATGTTTTCTTCGGACATAAGATCACCACCTTTATGTATTATACCATAAAAAAGGGATTGGTATATCAATCCCTTTTACTATTATTCTTCTTTTTTGAAATATTCTTTTTCAATCTCTTTTACCGTTTCGCCATTTTTGTAAGTTACTTCTTTAACTGTTTTAACGATATTATGATCCGAATCAGCATCGTGTGTGACTTTAATTACTTTTTCATTAATAATATTTTCTTTGGAATATTCATTCTCATAATCTTCAGCTGTGCTTTTTTTAATTGATTGATCCATTTTATCACCGCCTAGTAATATTATAACATAACTTGCGACTATATTCCCAGCACCATAAATAACTATTTGAATATAATAAAATGATGAAAGGAGAGTTTATTTTGAAAGCATATATATACGTTATTCCTGCTTTAATTGTTGTTTTAGTTGGTGGATATTTTCTCTTTTTTAATAAAGAAAAAAGTGACTTAAAAGATGTTAAGGTTGCAGAAGTAACTCATAGTATTTTTTATGCTCCACAATATGTTGCTCATAGTCTAGGATATTTTGAAGATGAAGGACTAGATGTAGAACTTATTTTAGTACCTGGTGCTGATAAGGTTTCAGCTGCTGTTTTATCAGGTGATGTTAATATTGGTTTTTGTGGTAGTGAAGCTTCAATTTATGTTTATCAACAAGGAGAAAAGGATTATCTAGTTAATTTTGCTGGTTTAACTAAACGTGATGGTAGTTTCTTAGTTTCAAGAAAGAAATATGATAATTTTACTTTAAATGATTTGAAAGGGAAAAGTGTAATTGGGGGAAGAAAAGGTGGTATGCCAGAAATGACCTTTGAATGGGCATTAAAAGAACATGGTATCCATCCGGTAAAAGATTTAGATATTGATACAAGTATTGCTTTTGCTGCCATGAGTGGTGCATTTATTGGTGGTATTGGTGACTTTGTAACTTTATTTGAACCTAATGCCTTAAGCATTGAAAAACAAGGTTATGGATATGTTGTCGCATCAGTTGGTGAACTAGGTGGGGTTGTACCATATACTGCTTATAATGCAAGAAAAAGTTATATTGAAAATAATCCTGAAGTAATTGAAGGATTTGTAAAAGGTATTCAAAAAGGATTAGATTATGTTCATAATAATAAACCGGAAAAAATTGCTGAAGTAATTATCGATTATTTCCCAGATACTTCAATGAATGACTTAGTTAAAATTGTGGAAAGATATAAAAGTATCGATTCATGGTTTGATACGACATATATTGAAGAAGATAACTTTAACCACGTTCAAACCATTATGAAAGCAGCAAATGAATTAGAGAAAAATGTGCCATATGACAAATTAGTAAATAATACTTACGCTAAAAAATGAAAAAAATTTTAAAGATTGAGAATTTAAGGAAAATTTATCACACTAGTAGAGATGAAACATTAGCTGTTGATAATTTTTCTTTTACTATGTCAGATGGTGAATTTGTTGCTATTGTAGGTCCTAGTGGTTGTGGAAAAAGTACCATTCTTTCGATTCTTTGTGGGTTAGAAGAAAAAACAGATGGTGATATTAAATTCCGTGAGAATACTAAAATTGGTTACATGCTTCAGCAAGATTCGTTATTTGAATGGCGTACTGTTTTAGATAACTGTTTACTAGGACTAGAAATAAATCATAACTTAAATGATGAAACTAAAAACTATGTCTTAAAACTTTTAAATACCTATGGCTTATCAAAATTTATAAATAGTTATCCACCGAATTTATCAGGTGGAATGCGTCAAAGGGTAGCTTTAATTAGAACACTAGCTACCAAACCAGATATTTTATTGCTTGATGAACCCTTTTCAGCTTTAGATTATCAAACTAGATTAGCAGTCTCTGATGATGTTTTTAAAATCATAAAGAGCGAGGGTAAAAGCGTTATTATGGTCACACATGACCTAGCAGAAGCAATATACCAAATAAGTATAACAAAAAAGGATAATTATTAATTATCCTTGTGAATTATATTATTAATTATATCTAAATACTTTTCTTGAATACTATTTAATAATGAATCAGTGTTAGCTTCAAAACGAACAGTTAGATAAGGAGTTGTATTAGATGCCCTTATCAATACCCAAAAGTCATCATTTTCAATTCTAACTCCGTCAATATCCTTAAATGGTTGATGATTATTATTTAAATATTCTTTTATCTCATCAATCACTTGGAATTTATGTTCTTCTTTAACTGGTACCTTAATTTCAGGTGTTGAATAATATTGATTAATACCTTCTAATAACTCACTGATTGTTTTACCGGTTACCGATAACACTTCAGCCATTCTAAGTCCGGCGTATATACCATCATCAAAACCTGGGAATCTATCTTTGAAGAAGATATGTCCTGAATACTCGCCACCAAATCCAATATTATCTTGATTAATTTTACGATAAAAGTACGAGTTACCAGTTCGATTCATAATATGATTATATCCTAGTTTATCCAGTTCATCAATTAATGATTTTGAACATTTAACATCATATAAAGCTGTTTTATTCTCCAATTTATCTTTTAAGAAGCGATACATAACAATCATATATAGGTCACTACTAATAATATTTCCTAAGTTATCAACTATCCCTATTCGGTCACCATCAGCATCTAAAGCAATACCTAAATCACAATTTGATTCAATAACTTCCTTTTGAAGATCCTTTAAATTATCTGGTACCGAAGGATCTGGATGATGATTAGGGAAGGTTGGATCACTTTCAGCATACATTAATTTATAATCAATTGGTAATTGGTCAAGTATTTTTTTAATAACAATAGATGTTGTCCCATTACCACAATCAACAGCAATTTTTAATCTCTTTTCTCCAAAATTAAGCGAACTCTTAATAAGTTCCATATACTTATCTTTAATATTATAAGTTTTAACGGTACCATTACCATCAATAAATTCTCCCTTTAAAGTGAAATTATAAAAGTCTTTAATTTCCTCTCCAAGGGCATTACCAATTTCAGTGAATGATATTTTAAAACCATTATGATCACTTGGATTATGACTAGCTGTAATCATAATCCCTGACCAAATATTTAGATTGTATCTAGCGTAATAAAACATTGGAGTGGTAACTAAACCTAAGTCAACAACATTTATTCCTGTACTAGTAATGCCACTAATAAGTGAATCGCGTAAGGCAGGAGAAGATAATCGGTTATCATAACCAATTAGTGCTTCTGTAAAGCCCAATTTACTAATATAGGTCCCAAAGCTACGACCTAATATATAAGTATTATCTTCATTAATATCAGTTGGATATATTCCTCTTATGTCATAAGCTCTAAAGATTAATGGGTTTATTTTAATCATTAATATCTAGCTCCTTTGTTACTAATTTTTTATATTCATTTACCCCTGGTTGATCAAATGGATTAACATCTAATAAGTAAGCCCCTGCTGCTGCTGCTATTTCAAAGAAATAAATTAACAAGCCCATATTAAATGGAGTTAAAGTATCCATTGATACATAGTTACTATAAGTAGTATTTTTCATATGTGAAATAGCGACTTGTCTACTAACCATAGCATTAATATCATCTAAATTCTTATTATATTTAGGTATATTAACATCAATACTATGTTCAATATTAATGACGGTTTCAAATAAGATTTTACTACCTTCTTGGTAATATTGACCTAAAGAATGTAAGTCACCAGTATTAAGCGTAGCAACTGGGAATATTGCCTTACCATCTTTTCCTTGTGTTTCAGCTAATAGTTGTTTAATCCATTCAACAAATGATTGTAATTTTGGTTCATAAATAGTAAATGATTCAATCATTTTTCCATCTTTATATAAAAGATCCCTAATAACGGCATAATCAAATGCTATTTTTTTGTCTAAAGACTTTGCTCCTTGAATCATTTCATTAATGTCAATACCAGCAACAGCAATAGGAAGAAGGCCAACTACTGTCATTACTGAATAACGTCCACCAATATTACTTGGTAAAACAAATGATTTATAACCTTCTTTATTTACTAATTCTCTAAGGATACCTTCTTTAGCATCAGTAGTTATAATAATCTTTTTATTAAGTTCATCTTTATCATATATTTTACATAATTCATTATATAAATATTCAAAATATAAATTAGTTTCAAAAGTTGTTCCTGATTTAGAAATTACATTTATCATAATTTCTTTATCACTAATGTACTCTAATAACTCAGTTAAGTAAGTAGATGATAGTGATTGCCCTATAAAGATTATTTCTGGTTTATCCTTTTTTAAGTAAGGCTTAAAGGCATCAGTAATAGCTTTAGCTCCTAAAGATGAACCACCTACTCCGATAACAATAAAAACATCACAATTATCACGAATATTTTTACTTGTCTTAATAACGTCTTCAATGACATCAGGTGTAATACATTTATCTAAATCATACCAATCATTCATCGATGTACCTGTTTCTAATAAACGAGTTATTTCGTCTATTTTAGGATTATATTCTGTTTTATTAGATAATGTTTTCATATAAGTATTAAAATCAAACTTAATCATTTTTTTCTCCAATCTTTACTATTACATAATGTTTTTTCTTATCATTTACTAATTCAATATAATTAGTTTTGACACCTTGATTATCTAATATTATCTCATCAGCAATATTTTTTAATTCAACTTTAATTTCATAAATAGTTTCTTTATACTGATAAGTAATTTCATAATTGGTCCAAGTAGTTGGAACATTAGGAGTAATATAAAGTTTATTACCTCTTAAATTAAAACCAAGGATTTCTACTAATGCAACTTTATAAAACCATCCACTTGTACCTGTATACCAGCTCCAGCCACCTTGTCCAGCAAAGCTTTCATTACTATAAATGTCCGCCACAAAGACATATGGTTCGACTTTATATTTAAGGGCATCCTCTTTGGTCTTAGTCCTATTAATTGGATTAACCATTTGATAATGTTCAAAAGCTAAATCATTTTTACCTAGTTTTAATAAAGCCTGAATATACCATGCAACAGAATGTGTATATTGTCCACCATTTTCACGAATTCCTTTTGGATAATCCATAATATAACCTGGATAATCTTTACTATTAGCAAAAGGTGGTGTTAATAATTTAATGATTTTTAAGTCACGATCAACTAATTTAGTTTCTACTTCATCTAGCATTGATTCTATTTGTTTTTCATCAGCTATTCCTGATAAAATGGCAAAACTTTGTGATAATAAATCAATGGCACATTCATCATTTAAGTGTGACCCAACAGGACGACCATTATCAAAGAAAGCTCTTAAATAATATTTCCCATCCCATGCTACTTTTCTTAATGATTTTCTTAATTTAATATTAAAGTCTTGATACTTCTTTAAATCAATCTTGCTATCATATTTTTCAGCATAAACCATAAATTGTTCGATCAATAGATGCGAGAAAAATCCTAACCAAACACTAGTTCCTTTACCTTTAGCACCTATTTTATTCATTCCGTCATTCCAGTCGCCACCACCCATTAGTGGTATCCCATTGGTTCCAAGTTCATTCATAACTTTATCAATTATTAATAAACAGCGTTCATAAATTGATGATGACTCTTCACTTACTGAATAATCAATTAATTTTTCATGTTCATTAGGTCCTAAACTTAAACCTTTAATAAATGGTACTTGTTCATCTAAAATACTAAAGTCTTCAGTTATTTTCAAGTATTCACACACAGCATAAATTAACCATAAATAATCATCCTTATATAACGAACGAAGTCCAATATCTAATTTAGGATGCCACCAGTGAAGAACGTCTCCTTCGGCAAATTGGTGTGCTGCATTAAATAAAATTTGTTTTCTAGTGATATCTGGGTTAATACTACATACATTCATAGAATCTTGTAATTGGTCACGAAATCCAAATGCTCCTCCTACTTGATAGAATCCAGCACGTGCTTGAAGCCTAGAAGCAAGTGTTTGATAAAGTGTCCATCCATTTACCATATAATTAAAGCTATCTTCAGGCGTTTTTACTTGAACAACATTTAAAACATCATTCCAATTGTTTTTAACATCAAGTAATTCTTGATTAATTTTACCGATACTTTGATATTTTTTTACTAATGAATCTAAGTCATCTTTAGATGCACTACCAAGAGTGAAGGCTATTTCCTTTTCCTCTTTTTCATTTAAATAAAAATCTACTTCAATCTCTTTAAATAACAGATTATTAAGAACAGCATTTTCAATCTTCTCAGTACTTGACATATAAGCATATAAATCACTAAATTTTTGACTATAAACATTTCTAATACTTAAGTAGTTATTTATATCATTAAACTCACTTAATAAATAACGACCTGTTTTTTCTTCTGAAAAACCTAAATTAGGGTTAAGCCAAAATTTTAAAATAATTCGTTGCTTACGAGCAGCATTATTTTTTAAAGTCATTTTATAAAATTTAACGTTATCTTTCTTAGCAACAAATTGTGTTAAATTTAAATCAATTCGTTTAAAGTTACCGATAAATTCACTATAACCAAACCCAAATTTTACTTGACTAAAGTTAATTTTTTTATCATTTATTTTAAATCCTTCAGAATAATCATTAACTAAGGTGTCATTCGTCCAAGAGGTTAATTTATATTCACGACTATTGTGGGCATATGTAAAACCACAATTATTATTGGTTACAATGGTACCAAAGTTTTTATTAGAAATAACATTACTCCAAGCAGTTGGAGTGTTTGGTTCTACAATTAAGTAATCCCTACCATTATTAATAAATCCACCAAACTCATTGAAATATTTAATTTTATTTTTATCATATGGAATTGGTAAACTAGGAACTTCTTGTTCATTAATCTTTGTTTCAACTGTATTTAATTTTTGAAGTTCATTAATATAATATTGTAGTGAATTATGAAGACTACTCTTAATTTTTAATCTTGCAACTGTATGCAACAAGGTATATTGATCTTCATTAATTGTTTTTCTATCTATAACAAAGATAGTTCCTGGAGTATTAAAGAAATTATTAATAGCATACATATGATATTTTTCATTTTCGATTTCTTCTGCTAATACTTTTGCATGTTCTTCATTTTCACTATTTATGATAACTAAATCGACAAAAATAGCTTTACTTTTATAATATTCAAATGCATGTAATAACTCTTTTACTAAACTTAAATCACTTAAGTCAGCAATATCTAATAAAATAATTGGTCGATCACCAGATATTCCCATTCCCCATAAACTAGTTTGATTTAAAGTATTTTTAGTTAAATTATTGACGACTTCATCGCTTACAACAATATAATTAGTTTGTAATAAATAGTTAAGCATAGTGTTATATAATCTACGATCATTTGCACTCATATTAACCATCTTGTTTGTTGCATTACTCATAATAATAGAGGTTTCAAATCCTTTTTCATTAATAACTTGCTTATTTGAATAAGTTCTAACAATATTTAAAACATGTTCCTTAGACTTTCCAAAACCTGTAATTAAATAAACTGTTTTTTCACTGTTTTTAGGTATTATAATCTTATTCCTTAAACTAATGATAGGATCTAATGTCGTTCCTACAAAGTTACCTAATTTTTTGTGTAAGGCAATTGGGTTATCAGTATTACGCCCCCTACCTATAAAATTATCACGATTTGTCTCATATTCAAATTCAGTGATTGGATCTTTAATTAATAAACGACTAATCATATAATAATTAATATTTGAATTTCTTAAATTACGACGCATAATAATTGAGTCAGTTTTTTCATCGTATTCACTATAAACAAACATGTTGTTGAAAACAGGATGTCCAATATCATCATCATTCAATCCGAGAATTGGTTCAGTATAAGTCGTTAGTTCTAACTTCTTATCTTTATTACTAGTATTTTTTAATGTTATTTTTCTAATCTCAGCATTATGTGATTTAGTTACAACAATTTCAGTAGTCGTAATAACATCTTTATCTGCTCTAACAAATTTAATATTATCTAAAGCATACACAATTTCATATTTACGTGGCTTAATATTCATTGGAGCATAAGTATTTGACCAAACCTTATTTGTTTGTAAATCTTTAATATAGACAAATTGCCCATAATCTCTTTCGGTTACTTTACGATATCTATTTAAGCGAATTTGATCATACTTACTATATCCGTTTCCACGATCATCAATAATTACACTATAACGAGAATTTGATAATACTGACAATTCAGGCAATTTTGACATTTGATTAAAAACTCTAATATCATTAGCGAAAGGTTCCTTTTCATAGGTATATTTCTTATATTTCATCGTCTCATAATTAATATGTGGTTTTAATTGTACTTTCTCTTTAATTAACATATTTATTGCTTGATTACGAATATCTGAATAGAAATATGATTGAATACTTCCATTCGTTAAAAAGTTAGTTAAACTACCTAAAATCATTGCTTGGTGATGAGCATAATATGACATAACTGGTGTTTCATCAGAAAAATCATACGATTCATATAAGCCATACTCACCAAACATATTAAGCGGTTTAAATCTCTTAATATTTTTAATAACTTCTTTAGGAAATAGTTGAATTGCTAAAGCTGAACTATATGGTGAGATTACAATTCTTTCACTTGTATCTTCACGTAGTCTTAATTGTGGTATACCAAAAGCTTTATATTTATAATTTTGAGCATCATCTAACTCGTTATAAGCTGATTCTGAGATGCCCCAAGGATAATTAGGATTAACTTGTCTCATATAATCAACTTGAGCATAATATGCAAAATGATATCCTTCATCGAGAATCGTATTAGCATAACTAGGCATGAATAATAACGGCATATAATATTCAAAGAATGTACCTGACCACGAAGATAATCCCTTCTTGTTTTTATAAGCAATCAAAGTTTTATCAAGCCCTAACCAGTGCTTACTAGGAACATCTCCTTTAGCAATAGCTATATAACTCATAATACGGCTTTCACTCATAAACTTATTATAGTTATATGGTTCAATACGACCTTGATCAACATGATAACCAATACTAAAAACATCAGTAGTTGTGTATAAATAACTAAAATCCGTCTTATTTATTAATACTTTAACCATTTTTACTAATTCATTTTGATTATGTTTTTCTAAATACCCTTTAGCAACTACTAACGAAGCCACTAAGTTCCCACTATCCACACTTGAAATAAAGTGTGGATACATAATTTCCAATGTTTCAATATTGTACCAATTATATAAATGACCATGCCATTTATCAAGTTTTCTAATAGTTGTTATAACTTCTTTTAATAAACGAATTGCTTCTTTATTAGTGATAAAGTTTAATTCTGCTGCTGAAATAATTGATACTAACGATAAACCAATATTAGTTGGTGATGTCTTAACATCAGCTTTCACATCTCTATTTTCTTGATAATTATCAGGAATAAGATAATTATTTTCAGGTGTAAGATTATCTTTAAAAAAGTTCCAAGTTTTTTCTGCTAAATCATTTAAAAATTCAGTATCTTCACTATTTATTTTGTTTTTATTTAGTATTAAATCTTTACTTAAAAAGTATGTAATCACAGGACCCAATATAAAGATAAACGCTACAACTACTTTTAACACTTGGTAATCATTAGATAAGAATGCCGATAAGATTAATAGTGCCGCCACTAAAATATTCATCCAAAATTGTCTAAATGTATTACTCATATTAGTTTTCACTAGTTTTGCTGCATCATCCGCTGTTACCCAATTTAGTAAATGTTTTTTACTAATTGTCATTCGATAAATTGAACGAATAAAAGAATTTAAATATAAATAAGCGTTGTAAGGAATTGTTGCAAGTTCTGTTATTGCCCTTAATATTAGTGCACGATAACCGAATACTAAAAGGCGATAATACTTTAATGAACTAAAACTTATTCTACTAATAGCAAAGTTATCAATTATTTGAATAATTACTGGTAGAATATAAATTAAAATAATAAATAATAACCACCAGCCAGGATATATAATATTACTATTCAATGATAGTAATAAGATTAATAATAATGAAATATATACTAAACCTCGTCTAATATTATCAAAAATTTTCCATTTACCTAATAAAGTAATAGGATTATTTTCCTTTTCTTGATTAACATTTTTAACCTTATTACCTAACCAGCCAATTATTTGCATGTCACCGCGAGCCCATCTTGATCGTCTTGAAGCATCGACTAAAAACTTAGACGGAAAACCATCTACTAAGTCAACATCACTCACGTTACCTGCATGAAGATAATTGCCTTCTACCAAGTCATGACTTAAAATTAAATTATTAGGAAAGCGATTTTTTAAAACTTGTTGATAGACTTCTAAATCATATATTCCCTTTCCATAAAAAGTACCTTCATTAAAAGCATCTTGATAAAAATTAGGATAAAGACTACTATATGGGTCAAATCCACCAACACCAGCATAAATTTGAGAAAATAATGACTTATTACTAGCTTCTACTTCTAAACTAATTCTTGGTTGTAAAATACCATAACCTGCAATTACCTTATTTTTTTCCTCATTTAAAACTGGTCTATTTAATGGATGAGCCATTGTTCCGACTAGTTTTAAGGCACTACCAATTCCTAGTTCAGTATCAACATCTAAAGTAATAACATATTTAATTTTATGATGAAAATTATGGAAAGTATGAACTTTAAACCATTCTTCTTGTTCTGATTCAGTCATATTACCTAATAATAGATCATTAAAGTGTAATAGTGCCCCTCTTTTTCTTTCGAATCCTAGCCAAGTACCTTCACCCTCATTGTATTTACGGCGACGATAAATAAAATTGAAAATATTTTTTCCATATTTTTGGTTTAGTCTTTCAACTTCTGACACACCAAAACTAACAATTTTGGAATCATTTTCATGTTCTTCTTCTTTATTTTCAAAAGTATCACCTAATAAAGTGAAATATAAATTCTTAGTTCTATTAATTAAATAATATTTTTCTAAACTCTTGAAAACTTCCCTAATTTTCTCTTCATTTTTGATAATAGTTGGGATAACAACCATAGTTTTATGATTTGATGGTATCCCTTTAGAAAAATTTAATTTTGGTAGAGGTTGGGGTCTAAAGAATTTCAAAAATATTTTTTGAATAACAATAATAACTAACTCACTAATAGGAATTAGTAATACTAAAAATCCAACTAGTCGATAACTTGTTAAATAACTTGATAAGTAGTAACTAAAGATAATTGTTAATAACAAGATACAACCTATATAAACATAAACCTTAAATGGTTTTCTTGATTTCGCTTTAGCTATACCTTTACTTATGTTTCCATAATCATCCATGATGTCTTTAACTAAGAAGTCAGCAGTAACTTTTTCTTTTCTTGCTCTTTTTAATAGGTGTTGACGAATTAAAGTCTTTGTTTCTAAAGTCATTGAAGAATATAAATCATCTTCTTGAAGTAACTTTTCAACATCATTAGTTTGTTCATAAATATTCTCCATAACAAATAGATTAGTCTCTTTAAGGCTTAAAAAAATGTTATTAATCAAAATATTAGATTCCGTGTTCTTTAAATGAACATCATTAATAACATCAAGCATAACCCTATTATTTTTTTCTAATAGGCAATTAAATTGTTTAAAAATTAAATTAGAGTGTACTCCTAACTCCTTAAGCTGTTCATTAAAATAAACAATAGCATAATCAGAAGTCTTATTTAAATCAATCATATCTTCAAGTGATATAATTTCATTATTTAATAACTCTACTTTTAATTCATTTATTATTTTCTTTACTTCTTTTTTATCTTTTAACTTAGTTGATTCTTGGTCACAAATAATTGCGACTTCTTTTAATAATAAAGTTTTAATAACTAAAGGTATTATTGATAATTCTTTATATTTTAAATTGTAACCTGATCTCTTTTGATAATCAAGAACCTCTTTAATAATTATTTTTTCATTAATTTTATAATTATACTTATCTAAAATGTCTTTAAAAACTTTATACATATCAAAATATTTAGTCGTATAAATATATAATTTTTTATCTTTAACAAATCGTTTTATCGTTCCTTTTTGTTCAAGTAATAAATAATAATTATCTATTATCCATTCATTGATTATACCCACAAAAAAATGGTTATTAATCATTTTTATTAATTTATTATAATGTTTTCTAATTTTACGAAACTCATTACTAACTATCATATTTAGACCACCATCAATTCTATTTATATAATTACTCTTATATAGTATATCATAATAATTAAAAAATTAAAACTTGACGCAAAGTTAGTATTAGCATATTAGTCATATAATTTAACACTTAAAATACTTACTGAATTACCCTTTTTATTATTATTTTCATTTTTTATAATTATATATTCTATAAATTGATTTAAAAATTCAAGTTTTTCTTTATTAGTTAACCAACACCAATGTTCTTTAAAATTAGTAGTTAGATTATCACTAATAATATTATTATCTAATATCAAGCGCCTTTCTAATTTAGTTAATTGCTCTCTTAGTATTCTATTTTTAATATCTATTTCTTTTATCATATATTGCATTTGTTTATTAGTAATAGTATCTTCCATAAATAATTGCATAATTTCTTTCTTTTTATCTTTTACTTTATTAATTACTCTTTTTAATTCTTTAACTTCAATTTCCTTATTATTATCAGTCATGCTTATATCAAAATGATTAAATTTCATCATACGCTCTATTTTATCAAGATATTTTAAAAAGGCTTCTTCGACCTTTTTATGGCTCATTCCAATACCATCACATAACCCCAATTCTCTATTACGACAACGATATCCATAGAACACCTTTGGTTCCTTATTTTTATTATATTTAATTGTCCGCTGAGTCGTTAGTTTAGTATGACACTTGCTACAAACCAATGTTCCACAAAAATAAACATCTTCCGTTGGTTTATTAGTCTTTGAGGTATTCCTTGCCTTGATATGTTTTTCTTGGACTTGGTTATATATTTTAAGATCAATGAGTGGTAAATGTTCGCCATCACATTCATAATAATCTTTTTGATTTAAGTGATATCTGACTTTTCCAATATAGGTTGAATTAGTTAATATTAATTTAACGGTTTTTGGTGTCCAACGAGCAATTACTTTTTTTCCATTAATAACTTGCCCTGAACGTTTAGTCGCTATTTTAGAAGCATTAAGAAATCTAGCAATATTTGTTAATGAATAACCATCAAGATACATGTTATAAATTTGTTTTACAACAGCTGCTTCTTCTTCATTAATCGATAATACACTACACCCCTTTTCCCGGTTATAACCATATGGAGGGGTTGAACTACAGATTGACTTTCCCATCTTAACTTTACCTGCAAACCCATCTTTAATACGACTAATAATTGCTTTTCTTTCATATTGACCAAAGGCACTTTGAATAATCGTAAATAACCAATCACTAGGGTTATCTGACTCAATTTTCCTTCCGCTATAGTCAATCAATTCACAGTTAAAATTATTAAATATATTTAATAAGGTTGCAGTATCAATTACATTTCTTGATAGTCTATCTAGTTTTGTAATTAAAACTTTACTAATTTGATTGTTTTTTACATCATTTAATAATGCTTTGAGCATTGGTCTATCTTCTGTATTCTTGCCACTTATTCCAGCATCATTATATATTTTATATATACTCCAATTATTTTTATCAGCCAACTTTGTTAACAAATCTATTTGTTGGGGAATTGAATAACCATACTCTTTTTGTTCCTCAGTAGATACTCTAACATAAATACCTACGTATATTTTATTTATCATTTTTATCACATTTATTATTGATTGAACTTATTATTCTTGGAACTGATGTTTTTAAGAAAAAAGAAACTATTCTTTGTTGTTGTTCCTTCGTTAATTTTATCTTTTCCATATTCATAATCACCTCTTAGTTAATCCTATGACATGATTTATTTTTTTTAACTAAATTGTCATACATTTTAAATCCATGAGTGAAGCTATAAGTATGGCAGACCGTATTATCATATTATCTAAAAGGCCCGCGACTATAAAAAAGATATATAATATTGAATTAACTGATAAAACAACTCCAATTAACAATCGTAAGGCTAAAGAATTCGCTTATTATTATGACTTAATATGGAAAGAGATTGATTACCATGTATAGCTTAGAACACATAAAGTATTTAAAGAAAATTAAGCGAACGAACCTTTTTATTAGATTGTCACAATTTTCAATTATTATCTTATTCATTGCTTTATGGCAACTACTAGCTGATTTCGAATTAATTAACACCTTTATTTCATCAAGTCCTAGAGATGTAATGAAAACAATTATAGGCTTGCATAAGGCCCATAATTTATACAATCATATTTTCATTACTGTATATGAAACACTAATTAGTTTTATATTAGGAACTATTATTGGAATTATTGTTGCGACAATATTGTGGTGGAATAAATTTATCGCTAAAGTTCTGGATCCTTATTTAACTATTTTAAATAGTTTACCAAAGGTTGCATTAGGACCTATTATTATAATTTGGGTTGGAGCTTCAATGGATTCAATTATTGTAATGGCCTTATTAATTTCCGTTATCATTACTATTATTGATATATTTCAAGGTTTTAATAATGTTAATCCTATCAAATTAAAATTAATGCAATCATTTAGAGCGACTAAGAAACAAATATATTTTAAGTTATTATTACCTAGTAGTTTTTCGACCATTATTAGTACTTTAAAAATAAATATTAGTATGTCTTTAATTGGTGTTATTATGGGGGAATTCTTAGTATCAAAACAAGGTATTGGTTATTTAATTATGTATGGATCACAAGTATTTAATTTACACTTAGTGATGGCTGGAGTAATTATTTTATGTATTATAGCTGCTGTCATGTACTACTTAGTTTTATATATTGAAAAAAGATTAACCAAATATTAATACACAAAAAAAGAACTATTTTACAATAGTTCTTTTTCTTATAACATAACCATAGCTGCCGTTAAAATAATCATTGAGGCTATTCCGATTGTTAGAACAACTTTGAATGCCCATTTAAACCAAGTACGATATTCAACTTTAGCTAAAGCTAGACCACCCATAATTGCACCACAAGTTGGTGTAATTAAGTTTACTAATCCATTAGCAGCTACATAAATCATAATTGTTACTGATGGATTTAATCCAATTCCATCTGCTACTGGAGCAACGATTGGAGTCGATAAGTTAGCTAATCCAGAACTTGATGGAACTAAAACTGATAAGAAGATATGTAATAAGTAATCTAGTGGTGCAAAGACATAGCCTGAAGTTCCTTGTAATGCTTCTACAGCATTTTCGATGATATATACACCTAATCCAGTAGTATTCATAATTACACTAATACCACGAGCAATAGCAATAATCATAACTACTTCTACTATTTCCCCTACACCCTTCATAAATACTTTAATAATTCCTTCTTCACCTAAATCAGCAACTAATCCAATAATAATTGCCATTAATAAGAACCAAGTAGCTGCATCTAAGAAATAGAAATATCCAAAGCAATTACCTGTTAAAATAGCAGACCAGTGAGTACCAGCATCAGCTACTTCAGCACTAATAATACCAAAATCAACCCAAGGAATAAATCCTAAAATCATAACGACAAAAGTTAATCCAAATAGTACTAAGACGATCTTTTGTTTTTTAGTTAATTTTACATCATTAGCATGTTCCTTTTTAATAAATTCACTTTCCATATCCTTTCTTTCTTGTAGAGATAAGAAAGTTGAACCTTTATTCTTTTTAACTTTCTTAGCGTATCTCATAACAAAGAATACTGAGATTACATACGCTGTTAACCACAAAATTACTCCTAATGGTAGGATAATTGATTGATCAGCTGCAATCCCATCTGGTAAGGCACTAATAGCAGCCCCTACTGCAAATGGGTTAATTGTTGATCCTAATACCCCAGATCCTGCTCCTAATAATACAATTGCTGACCCGACAATTGTATCATATCCTATTGCAACCATTGTTGCTGCTAATAAGATATAGAAACCAACTGTTTCTTCTAACATTCCATAAGTTGTACCACCAATTGAAAAGATAAACATTAATACTGGAATTATTAATAATTCATTACCTTTCAATTTTCTAACAAGAGTTGCAATTCCAGCTTCTAAAGCACCGGTGTGTTGAACAATACCTAAGAAGCCACCAAGAATTAGAACAAAGATACAAACATCAACAGCATCGACAAAACCATTAACTGGCGCCATAACAATGTCTGATATTTTTGCACTTGTTACTTCTGGTATAAACCATGTAACAGCAGAAACGATAACTAATAAAATTAGTATGATTGAAAAGGCAGTTAATCCCTTTTTCCCCATATTGGTGGATACAACTACTTCTTCATTCTTTTTTGCTTTATCCATTTTTTCACTCCTTCATTATTTTTGTTCCTGTTTTACCCTCTAGAGCATCCTTTACCTTATCTAGAGAAGTAATAATTGCTACACCTCGTGGATTATTATCAACAAAATCTAGACATGCTTCTATTTTTGGAAGCATACTACCTTCGGCAAATTGGTGTTGAATAATATACTCACGGGCTTGATTAGCCGATATTTCTTTTAATGATGTTTGATTATATAAACCATAATTAATAGAGACTTGTTCAACGGTTGTTAAAATTAATAAAATATCAGCATCCAAATCAATTGCTAGTCGGGCACTTGATTTGTCTTTATCAATGACAGCGTCTATTCCTTTGTAACTGTGGTCAGCCTTTACAACAGGAATCCCACCACCACCAATCGTAATGACAATACTTCCTTGATTAGTTAATTGTCTTACTGTATTCAATTCAACAATGCTGATTGGTTTTGGAGAAGGAACAACTCTTCTATAACCTCTACCAGCATCATCAATGAATTGATAATTTGTTTGCTTTTCAATTTGTTCTGCTTCTTCTTTGGTATAGAATAGACCAACTGGTTTAGTTGGATTTTGAAAAGCCGCATCTAATTCATCAACAACAACTTGAGTTATCAATGTAACACAATCTTTATCGACATTTTTTGCCATTAGTTCGTTAACAATTGCTTGTTGAAGATGATATCCAATATAACCTTGGGACATTGCACCACATTCAGCAAATGGGATAATTGGTGTTCCTGCATTATGATTATAAGCAAATTCCGTTGCCGTATTAATCATTCCAACTTGTGGTCCATTCCCATGACTAATAATAACTTGATGACCATCAATTACTAGATCAACTATTTTTTTAGCCGTTGATTTAACTAAATTTAATTGCTCAATCGGATCTTGTCCAAGAGCATTGCCACCAAGGGCTATAACAATTTTATTTTTCATCTATATCGCCAGCTGCCATTGTTGCATACATAATAGCCTTAATTGTATGCATTCTATTTTCTGCTTCTTGAAATACTAATGATTTATCTGAATTAAATATGTCATTAGTTACTTCCATTTCTCTTAATCCAAACTTTTCATAAATTTCTTTACCAATAGTTGTATTTAAATCATGAAATGATGGTAAACAATGTAGGAAAATACAATTTTCATTAGCTAACTCCATCATCTTTTGGTTGACTTGATATGGTTCTAGCATATTAATTCTTTGTTCCCATATTTCCTCCGGTTCTCCCATTGATACCCAAACATCAGTATAAAGAATGTTAGCATTTGTAACCCCTTTATTAAGATCACTAGTAATAGTAATTGTAGAACCATTTTTAGTAGCTATTTCATTACAAGTTTCAAATAATGATCTTGCTGGATATAATTCATTAGGTGCTAAACAAGTATAATTAATTCCCATTTTAGCACAAGCTACCATTAATGAATTAGCAACATTATTTCTCCCATCACCTACAAAAGTAAGGTTTAATCCTTTTAAATATCCAAAGTGTTCTCTAATTGTAAATAAGTCACCAATCATTTGTGTTGGATGAAATTCATCAGTTAATCCGTTCCAAGTTGGAACTCCTGCATCTTTAGCTAATTGTTCAATGATATCTTGCCCATATCCACGGTACTCAATACCATCATATAATCTGCCAAGTACTTTAGCGGTGTCTCTAATGCTTTCTTTCTTCCCCATTTGACTACTAGCAGCATCTAAGTATGTTACTCCCATACCCAAATCTTTTCCTGCTATTTCAAATGAGCATCTTGTTCTAGTAGAAGTTTTTTCAAATAGTAAAACAATATTTTTACCTTCTAAGTATTTATGGAGAATATTATCTTTTTTCATTTGTTTAAACCTTTTTGATAAATCTAATAAATATAAGATTTCTTCTTCGGTATAATCTAATAACTTCAAAAAATTTCTTCCTTTTAAATTCATAATACTAATCCTCTCTATATAATGGCATACTCATACAGCGAGGACCACCTCTACCTCTTGATAATTCACTTCCGTGCATTTCAAGTACTGTTAGTCCAGCTCTTCTTAAAACAGCATTCGTAATATTATTACGGTCATATACAATAACAACTCCAGGAGCAATACATAAGGTATTAGAGCCATCATTCCATTGTTCCCTTTCAGAAATGATTTGGTCTCCTGCTCCACATGGAATTAAAGTGATATCAGCCCCTAAATATTTTTCTAAAATGTTTTCTAGACTATCACTCATTTTTTTAACATTAATAGCATCTTCTTCATGATTACCTTCTCTTGGTGTTATTTCGTATACTTCTAAAGTATCCATGATTCCTGGATGATAAGTAAATTTATCATAATCTACTTGAGTAAAAACAGTATCCAAATGCATAAAAGCACGACAATTAGGAATACTGAAAGCTAAGACAGTATCAATTTTAGATGAATCATCTTTAAATAAGTTAGTCGCTAATACTTCAATACTTTCTGCTTGTGTTCTTTGTGAAATACCAATTGCTAAGGTATTTTCATTAAGTACTAAGATATCTCCACCTTCGATATGATATGGATTATATCTATCATAATACTTTATAAGACTATCTTTATAATCAGGATGATAGTTAAAAATATATTCAGCATAAATTGTTTCTCTATTTCTAGTAACAGAATACATTTTATTTAAACTAACTCCATTACCAATTGAAGCAAATGGATCTCTAGTAAAAATTAAGTTTGGCATTGGATCAGCTAAAAACTTACTCTCTTCAGTAATCAAATCTACTAATGAATGATCTTCATCTCTTTCCATAGCATGAAGTTCATTAATATTTATCCCTTCAATTGTTTTTAATACTAATTCTTTAGTATCTGAAAAATTATTTAAAAATTCATAAACAACTTCTTTATACTTGGGTGTTGTAATACCTGCTTCATAAATAAATTGTTTAATAAACCTTTCTCGAATAGCTGAATCTAATTCTAATGTTTCTACCATTAAATCTTCAACATAAACTACTTCAACACCATTATCTTTTAATATTTGTGCGAATTCATCATGTTCTTCTTGTGCTACTTTTAAGTATGGAATATCATCAAATAAAAGTCTTGTAAGTGAATCCGGTGTTAGATTCAATAACTCATTACCTGGTCGGTGTAACAAAACCTTTTTTAATGGTTTTATTTCACTATTTACATTAATACCCATTTTTTTCTCCCTTCTTCCTCTATTTCAATCTTTCGATTTAGGACTTAATTTTATTTAAAAACATTTGAAGCCTCTCACCTTTTGGATGATTAAATATCTGGTCAGGACTACCCATTTCAATAATTTTTCCTTCGTCCATGAAGATTACTCGAGTAGCAAACGATTCTGCAAAAGTCATTTCATGACTAACTACTACCATAGTCATTCCTTTTTTAGCAATTTTTGTCATTAATTCAAGTACTTCATTAATCATTTCAGGATCTAAAGCACTCGTTGGTTCATCGAATAATAATATATCTGGAGATAACATCAAACTTCTAACAATCGCAATTCTTTGTTTTTCTCCACCTGATAAATTTTGAGGATACTCATTTATTTTTGGTAATAATTTAATCGATTTTAATAATTCATTTGCTTTTTGTAATGCTTGTTCTTCAGTTAATAGTTTTAACTTAACTGGAGCTAAAGTAATATTTTCTTTAACCGTGAGATGATTAAATAAATTATAACTTTGAAATACCATTCCTACTTTTTGCCTAAATTTATTTTTATCACGCTTTTCAATATTTTTACCATTATAAATTATTTGCCCACTAGTTGGGGTTTCTAACCCATTAATACATCGAAGTAAGGTTGACTTGCCACAACCACTAGGTCCTATTATAACAATTCTATCTCCCTTATTAATATCTAAATTAACCCTATCTAATGCTTGTGTCTTTTCAAACTTTTTAGTTAAATTAACAACCTTAAGCATTATTATTTCTCCTTTCAAACTTCTTTAAAAGTTTAGTTATTCCTAAGGTAAGGGTTAAGTAGATAATAGCAGTTATAATAAGCGGTAAAAAATAATCATATGTTCTTGATGCAATAATATCTCCAGCTTTAGTTAAATCTCTAATTCCGATATAACCAGCAACTGAAGTTTCTTTAATTAAAGTGACAAATTCATTACCTAAAGCAGGCATTGCATTTTTAATAGCCTGTGGTAATATAATATACCGCATAATTTGTGAGTAACTAAGGCCCAAACTTTTACCCGCTTCCATTTGGCCTTTATCAATTGACTCAATACCAGTTCTAAATATTTCTGACACATAAGCACCAGAATTAATTCCAAATGCTAATATACCGATAAATAGTATATTAATAGTTGATGTTTTAAAAATAATATAGTAAATAATCATGAGTTGCAATAACGCAGGTGTTCCTCTTATAACCGTAACATATAAATTAGCAAGTATATTTAAAAATTTATACTTTTTATTTTCCTTATAATTATTTTTAATCAAAGCTATAATTAATCCAATAATAACCCCTAATATAGTAGCACCTATAGTTATAATTAGGGTATTCTTTAACCCGTCTAATATAAGTAAATATCTTTGATCATAAATTATTGTTCGATATAAATTATCCATATTACACCTAATTACTAGTATGATTTAATATGTATTCTTCAATTTTGCCTTCTCTATTTAACTTATCTATAATAAGGTTTATAACCTCTAAAAGTTCTTTATTTCCTTTTGCTACAGCAGCAGCATACTTATCTGTAAATAATTCCACACTTAAAACAGCTAACTCATTATTGTTTTTGACTAATTCATTAGCTGGGAGTGCATCCATAATTAAGCAATCAGCTTTACCGCTTTTTACATCTTGGGCAGCACTTAAAAATTTCTTTTGTTGGATAATTGTTGCTCCTTCAATTTCAGAAGATGCGAAAAGATCAGCAACACTTCCTAATTGAACAGCAATTTTTTTGTCTTTTAAATCTTTAATTGTTTTAATATTACTATCCCTTAAAGCAACAATAACTTGTTTACTTTTAGAATATTCAGCTGAAAAATCAACTTCTTTTTTTCGCTCGTCAGTGATAGACATTCCTGCTAAGGCAAAATCAGCTTTACCACTATTAAGTTCATTAATAATTGAATCAAAATCAATATCCTTAATAATAAGTTCCTTACCTAAATATTTAGCAATTTCTCTAGCAATATCGATATCAACACCAACAACTTCCCCGTTTTCATAATATTCGTATGGTGCAAATCCTGCTTCAGTCACCATCACAATAGTGTTTTCATTTTTTCCACAACCCGTCAAGAATATAACTAATAATGCTAATAAGACGCTTAACTTCTTCATTATTACCCTTCTTTACTACTATTCTAAGGTAATTATAGCACAGTATTTATTTATTGTAAATATATGGTAATTTTAGACTGTAAACAAAAAACATGAATTTCATTTCATGTTCTTGCTTTTCTAACAACTTATAATTGCTTAGTTCTATCACTTTTTTAACATCAAACTAATAATAATATAAAAAAGTGCTACTAGTAGCACCTTCTTATTTCCTTTTTTAACTCTCTTTTGGCTTTTCCTTTATGTCGGTTTAGTTTTAAGTTCAATATTTCTAATGTGTCTTCTAATAACTTTTTCTCTTTTAATAATCGATTATCCATAATTCCTCCTTATTATAATTTCAACGATTAATTTAGCAATATGACATCTATTTCTTCAGGTTTCATATTTGCTTTAGTTAAGACTTCTTCAATGAGAAGTTATTATAGCACAGTATTTGTTTATTGTAAATATATGGTGATTTTAGATTGCAAACAAAAACATGAATTTTATTCATGTTTTCTTTTTAAAACTTTAATCTTATTTTTATTATTATATAATTCCTCACTTAAAATTTCATCCAATGTTTTATTGCATTTTTTTAAATCATTAATAGGGCTATCTGCTATTAACCTAAAACTAACACCAGTAATAACTGCTTTTGAATCATCGATATCTTTAATTCTAAAGACAATATCATTGTTATATGATTCTCTAGTAACAAAATCACCTATTTTAAGTTCCATCACTCTCACCTTTCAATATAGAATCAATTACTTCTCTAATTTCAAAGGCACTAACGCCACTAGGTAATTGATTTTTCGCTTTCTTAAGTAAAAAACTCCTTATAGCTTGCTTATTATCACCTAAGGAATCTACATATTCCTGATTTTTTTCAATAATACTCACTATCTTATCTTCTATTTGTTCTTTAGATACAACTACTTTTCTTTCGGGTTTATCTTTGATGTCATCAGTATCTTGATGAGTATTAATATACCATAAAGATATTAAAAACATTGTTATGATTGTTAGTATAATTATTATAAATTTAGTTTTACCACTCATATATTACTCCTCATTATAATCCTTTTTCAGTTAAAACAGTTCTAACCAGTGGCCTTAATTCTTCTCTTATTGGTTCTTCAGTATCTTTAAAATAGTCAAGAATCATTGGAGATAAATAATCAACTTTTTTACAATTATCCTCTCCAAATTGCCCTAAGTTATTTTTATACTTTTCAACTACTTCTTCAATAATACTTCTTAGTTCAACATTTGGTTGTTGCTGACCACGAGGAACTTTATCACTTTCACCAATCTTTATAACTCTAATTATTTCATTTGCTTTTATTCTATACTTGTTTTCAACATTATAATATATGTAATATACTCCTTTTTTATTAACATCAACTACACCTGTTATTTTTATATCATCAGTAATATTATTACCTTTACCATCATCCGCCGTTGCACCTGGTTCCTTATACTTTTCACCAATTTTAAGATTAATTACACTATCACCAAGTAAGGTAATACTAGGGGTTTTAGCATTCTTATATTTTTGTTCTAAGATACTCGATGTTACTACAAGTATAAGTAAAATAGTTACAATCAATATTGAAATAACTTTATTTTTTTTGATTGTTTCTAATACTCTATTATTTTTAGTTTCTAATTTATTTTTTTTCATATACTTCTCCCTTACATCTTAAATAACTATCTCTTTAAAATTGGATAAGAACCCATTTTTTCAAAATCCCAAATATCATTATCCCAATTATTATATATTTCAAAACTCGGTATCCCATTTATCATTTCAGTAGTTGTTTTAGGTATTGCAAGTGTATCTTCAACACTTGTTACATTAGAATCAAAATAAACATTAGTTAATGTTGCTTTATCCTTATCTCCAACAACGGCATTAACATAATTAAAAGTGCTTAAATCTTGAATCACATCAATTTTTTTGATTTCTATATCACCTACATAGTAAGAATTAGTTATGTTAACATTATGAAGGACTCGTCCCACTAATCCTCCAACGTAATGCTCAGACACAATTTCTTCATCACAAGCAGGGTTATCATATCTTGCTGAAATATCACTTATAGCATATGAATTAGTGATGTTGACATTTGCTCCGGAACCTACTAATCCACCTACTAGTAAATAAAATCCATTAATTCCATAATAATTTGCTGGTAGTATATCATTTGCATAAATAGTACCCTCATAACTCGAATTTTCTATATTAAGGTGCGAGTCAACATCTCTTCTGTCCCCTCTATCAAGTGCACCAACTAAACCACCAATTCTAGTCGCTGCTCCTTTTAAGTCTCCTTTAACAGAACAATTCTTTATATCGACAATAGTAGTTATTTCTTCGGTATCATAGAATATATCAACACTACCAATTAATCCTCCAACACGATAAGAACCATGTACATCTTCACGATATGTATCAATATTACCTCGATAGTTTACCCCATCTAATAATACAGATTCAACTTCTTTAATTGTTCCTACTATTCCTCCTGATCTTCCTCCATAATTATCTATAATATTTCCATTAGCATTAGAATTTTTTATGACAAGTGAAAGACTCTTAGATGCCCTTCCAATTAATCCTCCAACATTATGAAAAGGATTTATAATATTACCATTATAATTTGAATTCTCTATTAAAATTTCATTTATAAATCTAATTTCTCCGATAAATCCCCCCATATTCATCCATTCACCACCCGTTATTTCAGCATTAATATTTGTATTTCTAATTGTTACTTTATTAGCATTGGTCCAAGTTTCTGGGTCAGAATCCTCTTCATATCTAGCTTCGCCAATTATGCCTCCAACCTTTTCCGCCATACCTATTACTTTACCATCATAGGTTGCATTATCTATTAAGATCTCATTAAATTGCATAACTCGTCCTACTAATCCCCCCATGAAACCCGTTTCCCCAACAACATTCCCGATAGTTTTAGTGTTCGTTATGATTAATTTATTAATAGCACGTGCATATCCAATAAGACTACCGCCTATTCCGGCATTATAACGATTAATACTATATGTTTTAGTATTACCATGAATTTTAACATTGTTGATATTTATTATATCTCCAACTACCATTCCAACTAATGTTCCTGTTGGTATATTACGTTCATCAGGACCTTCTGAAACTCCTACACCGCCTAAAACACTTGATTGATCGATAATTATATTAGTAAAGCTGCCTTTACTTGTACTAAATAACCCGACTGGATACATTGTATCTGGGCGATTAATATAAAGACCACTTATCTTATATCCACCACCATCATAGGTTCCTTCGTAAGCACCTATTACTGGTATACTAAGATTACAAGAATATTCATAACTACCAATTGGTTCCCAACCTTCTCCGGTATTATATGGAGCAACATCTAAATTAATACTTCTAACTTGAATATAATTTTTAGTAAGTCCTCCATTATAAATACCTTCCCATTGTGTGCCAGAACCAAAGGTATTAGATGTACTAAAACGGATATTATTTAACTCATTAGCTGTCGATACTGGTACATAACCAGATTGTATTAAAGCTGTAATTTGTTCGTCTGTATAAACTGGTTCAGCAATAAAACGATTACATTGTTCAACATTATCAAAAAATGCCATATTTTCTTTAGTACCGCATACAACATAGCCTTTCCATATATTTCTACCATTTGCAATTATATAAACACCCTCATCATTATTAGTTAACTCAAGAAACTCATAATTTTCCGGTGAGATATTTAATACATCCTTAATATTGTCCTGTGTAACCATAACACTAGATGGATTTGGGTATTCCATAATTTTCAAATCATATGAATTAATTATGTTTCTAAGTTCAGATTGGAAAGCACCCTTTCTAGAACTATCTACTAGTTTATTAACCGTTGGTATTGTAATCATCGCAATAATTCCTATTATTACAACAATTGTCAATAATTCAATTAATGTAAAACCTTTCTTCATAACATACCTCCACTACTTTATATTAACATAATACCATATTTTACCAACTGTAACAATATAAAAAAAGAAACCTACATAGTTTCTTCTTTTACTTTTTTGTTTTTTGTAATATTTTTGGGTTATCTGTTAGTGTATTTGGCTTTTGTTCAATACATTCATAGTAACCACATGTGTTGCATTTTCTTACATAAAAAAGGTGTTTCTTAATACCACTTGGTAATGTGAAATCTAATCCCATAAAATCAACTGATTCTAACCAAGCATGTTCTTCCCATTCACCATAATCATGTCCTTCAATTGAGCATTCTGCTTGTATTTTTTCATAACAAGTGTTAAGTATTTCTTCCGTTGTATATATTTCCTTTTTTATCTGTTTTTTTTCTTTTCTAGAAGCATCATTACGCATTGCATAAAGTAAATCTAACTTCTCTTCTAATAATTTTTGTTCCATTAATAAACGATTATCCATTTTCACCCTCCATATTAAATTATATTATATATCAGCATAATTATCAAAATAACCTTGGACTAATACTACGGGTGTACCTTTATCACCTGAACCACTAGTTAAATCACATAATGACCCTAATAAATCAGTAATTCTTCTTGGAGTAGTCCCTTGGGTTATAATATTACCTTTTAAGTCTGATTCTTTATTTTTTATTTCATTACGCATAGCTTCGTTAAGTTCTTCTCCTCTTAAATTAACTAACTTGTTATCTGAAACATATTTCAATTTAATCTCATTAGGTGTACCTTCTAAACCAGGTGTATAAAATGGCGAAACAACTGGATCTGCTAATTCCCATATCCCACCAACAGGATCTTTGAATGCTCCATCACCATAAATCATTACTTCAATATCTTTTCCTGTTGATTCCTTCATCTTTCTTTGAATATCTAAAACCAAGTTTTCCCCATCAGTTGGAAATAACTTTAATTTTTCTTCCGTTGAACGATTGGAACCTAATAATCCATAATCAGGATTATAACTACTTCCATTGATACTACTATTCATAATATCACACATACCATAAATAGTTTCTCCACCATTTTCTTTTAAAATTATTTTCGTTTTTTCTCTAGAATGAATATCACAATATAGGACATCTTTAGTATAATTTAAAATTACTTTAGGATTATTAGCTAAAATAAATTCTATTTCACAGTTCTCTTTTTCTGCAACTTCACGGTAGTAATCAATCATATTAATACCAGTGAACATATGAATAAAGTCTCCAAATAATTCTTTATATTGCTTTTCAGTAATAATATCACTATATGGATTAATATTATATTTTTCTAATCTATCTTCTTGCAGAATAGGATTTCCGACTTCATCAGAAGGATAACTAATTAACATTGTTATTTTTTTACATCCTCTAGCGAAACCTTTTAAACATAAAGCAAAACGATTACGGCTAAGGATGGGGAAAACAATTCCAATATGACCATTAGGATATTTATCTTTTATATCGGCAGCAATATTATCAACTGTTACATAATTACCATTTGCAATACCAACAACAGCTTCAGTTATAGCAATAACATCCCTATCTTTAAATTCAAAATGTTCATTTTGAGAAGCATTGATTAATGACTCTACAACGATACTAGATAAATCATCCCCTTCTTTAATAATTGAAGTTCTAATTCCCCTAACAACTGTTCCAACGGTACGCATAAATCCTCCTTTATTGCAATGCAACGACTGCCTTAGCATTAATATTTAATTCAGCAACATGACCTAATTTATAAGCATAGTATCCAGCTGCACCAATCATAGCAGCATTATCAGTAC
>DHPM01000007.1:3169-3440 GCA_002410935.1 Caryophanales bacterium UBA5364 | reverse complement strand
ATCATAGCAGCATTATCAGTACAATATTTAATTGAAGGAATAGTTAAATTAATATGTTTTTCACGGCATAACTCAGTTAATTTTGTACGAAGCCCATAATTGGCAGCAACACCACCAGCCACGATTAAATTTTTAACATTATATTCATTTAGTGCTCGCATTGTCTTTTTCGTTAAAATATCCACAACCCTATTTTGAAAAGAGGTTGCGAGATTAGGAACATTAACAATATTCCCCCTTTGTTCTTCATTATGAATAAGATTAATAACAG
>DHPM01000007.1:2870-3052 GCA_002410935.1 Caryophanales bacterium UBA5364 | reverse complement strand
CATTATGAATAAGATTAATAACAGCACTTTTAATACCACTAAAACTAAAGTTATAACTATCATCATCTAATGGTGTTGGTAAGGTATAAGTATCTTCTCCAGTCTTAGCTAAATTATCAATTAAAGGCCCACCTGGATAAGCTAGTCCCATTACTCTAGCTACTTTATCATAAGCTTCTCCA
>DHPM01000007.1:2282-2769 GCA_002410935.1 Caryophanales bacterium UBA5364 | reverse complement strand
GCTACTTTATCATAAGCTTCTCCAACTGCATCATCTAAGGTCCCACCAATACGCATAAAGCTATAATCTTCCTTCATATAAATCAAATCAGTATGACCACCACTAACAACTAAAGCAATTAATGGAAATTCCATTGGTTTAACTAAGTTATTAGCATATATATGACCAGCAATATGGTGTACTGGTACTAACGGCTTATTATAAATAAAAGATAATGTTTTAGCTGCCATTAAGCCAATTAATAATGACCCAATTAAACCTGGACCAAAGGTAACGGCAATTGCATCTATTTCTTCTATTTTCATATTAGCTTTTGTTAATGCTTCTTCAATAACTAATGTAATATTTTGAATATGATTACGACTAGCTATTTCAGGTACTACTCCCCCATAACTAGCATGAATATCCATTTGTGATAACACAACTGTAGCAATTTCTTCATGACCATTTTTTATAATAGCGACACTTGTTTCATCACAACTAGATT
>DHPM01000007.1:0-2168 GCA_002410935.1 Caryophanales bacterium UBA5364 | reverse complement strand
GTTTCATCACAACTAGATTCAATTGCTAATATATATTTACTTAACATCTACATCACCTTCATCATTAATATCCCGTCTTCTTCTTGATAATAATTATTACGAATTGCTACTTCTACAAATCCATATTTTTTATATAAGTTAATTGCTAAATTATTACTTGTTCTTACTTCTAGGGTAATATTAACACATTTATTTTTTTTTGCATCTAAAATAAAATATTCTATTAATTTTGATGCGATTTTTTGATTACGATAATTCTCTAAAATTATAATATAATTTAGCTCAGCCTTATCATATATAATTGAGTAATCGATAAAACCAACTATTACATTATCGATAACATATCCTATAACTTTAGAATATGGGCTAGTTGTTACTTTATAATCATTAGTAATACTTGATAATAAACTAAAATCACTAATCTCTTTTATCATATATTTCCTTTAGATAAATTTTCTTCTGCTTCTGTTTTCTTTAAATAATTAGGATTCAATTGATGAGGATTAACCCCTTCATCATTAAGATGTTTACTAACTATTTTTACTAAATCAACATTTGGCTTAATATGATCAATATCTAATTCATCATAAGAAACAATAATACTGTTTTTTGGGACCAATGAGATCAATTCATCAATATCAATATAGTTATCATTATATTTAACATTTAAATCATTATCATATATACCACCATAAACAAAGTTTCTTCGAGCATCAATCATTGGTACAACATATTCTCCAGCAATCTTTGTTGTAGCTAATAATTCTAAACTTGAGATTGGTACTATTTTTACATTTAATGACCAAGCATAAGTTTTAGCAATTGTAACACCAATTCTAACTCCTGTAAAAGAACCTGGACCATTAACTACAAAAATGGTATCTATATCATTAGGAGTTATTCCACTATTATTAAAAACACTTTCAATAATAGGGAAAATCTTAACTGATAAATCATTATCTACTTTCTCATTAAAACAAGATACGATATTTGTATCTTTCATAATAGCAACAATAGCAGTTGATGATGAAGTATCTATGAATAAATAATTCATAGTACTGCCTCACATAATTCTTCATATTTTTTACCATGTGGTTTTAAAACTAAAACGCGCTTATTTTCATCGGCAAAAATAATCTTAATATCTATTCTTTCTTTAGGTAATATATCTTTAATAGTATCTGCCCATTCAATAACAACGATACCACCTTTATTAAAGTATTCTTCAATACCAATACCTTCAGTATTACCATTTAAACGATATACATCCATATGATATAAAGGTAGTTCACCCTTATATTCTTTTATAACAGTAAACGTAGGAGATGTTACTACTTCAGAAACACCTAAAGCATTAGCAAAACCTTTTGTAAATACTGTTTTTCCACTCCCCAATTCGCCATTTAAACAAATGATCATATTTGGAAATTTCTCTGATTCAATGTTTTGCGCTAATTCAATTGTTTCTAATTCACTACGTGTTGTAATTTTATATTCCATATCTATCACCATTATTATTATATCAAAAAAAAAAGATTTATGACAACCTTTTTACCATTTATATTATTATTCATTATTAGACAAAAAAATTGCAAAAAAAAAATTGGCAACTACCTATCTTCGCTTACACTATTGTCGGCGTGAAAGTGCTTAACTACTGTGTTCGAGATGGGAACAGGTGTATCCACTTTGCTATCGTTACCAATTTAAATTTGAGAAAATAATTCTCTGAAAACATGATAATGTGGTCGATCTCATAAATTAAGATTAAAATAGGATTAAATCCTCGTTCTATTAGTATTAGTCAGCTCAATATGTTGCCATACTTCCACCTCTAACCTATCAACCTTGTAGTCTACAAGGGAACTTACTTTAATAAATAAATGGGAAAACTCATCTTGAAGGTGGCTTCACGCTTATATGCTTTCAGCGTTTATCCATTCCATACATAGCTACTCTGCGCTGCCACTGGCGTGACAACAGATACACCAGAGGTATGTCCATTCCGGTCCTCTCGTACTAGGAACAGCTCTCCTCAATTTTCCTACGCCCACGACGGATAGGGACCGAACTGTCTCACGACGTTCTGAACCCAGCTCGCGTACCGCTTTAATGGGCGAACAGCCCAACCCTTGGGACCTACTTCAGCCCCAGGATGCGACGAGCCG
>DHPM01000002.1:82861-83019 GCA_002410935.1 Caryophanales bacterium UBA5364 | reverse complement strand
TAAAGAAATATACAAAGATAATATCTTAGAGAATGTCTATGAATATGATAGTTTAAACCAATTATCACTAGAAAAAACATATTCATTAAATCAAATAATAGAATATACCTATGATAATGGTGGGAATATTCTCACAAAAGTATATAAAAATATGAGTA
>DHPM01000002.1:49736-82515 GCA_002410935.1 Caryophanales bacterium UBA5364 | reverse complement strand
CGATGAAGGAATACGAACATCTAAACTAATCAATGGGGTAGAACACAAATACTACTTAGAAGGAACCAATATCATATATGAAACCATAGGAGAAGATATACTATATTACTTCTATGATGCAACTGGAAGTATCGAAGGATTCAAGTATAATAATGATTTATACTACTATATAAAAAATGGACAAAATGATATAATAGGAATAATTGATGATGCAGGAAACAAGATAGTTTCATACACATATGACAGTTGGGGACAAGTCATCTCAATAACAGATAATCAAGATAATGAAATAACAGATCCAACCAATATAGGAAACATTAATCCATTCAGATACAGAAGTTACTATTATGATAGTGAAACTGAATTATACTACTTAAATAGTAGATATTATAATCCTGAGATTGGTAGATTTATTAATGCGGATGGATTAGTTTCTACCGGAACAGGAGTATCAAGCCATAATATATATGTATATTGTAATAATAATCCTATCAATATGTTAGATGATTTGGGAACTTGGCCATCATGGAATAGCATTATTAAGAAAGCAAAAAAAATAGGTAATGAAATAACTGAGGTGGGTAAAGGAATTAGTAATACTATTGTTAATACAGGAAAAAAATTAATTAATACTGTAACAGATATATATTCAATAGCAAAAAAAAGTTTTGTAATTGATGGTGGATGTGGTCAAGGATTAGGATTATCCGTTGGTGCAGGACCTGCTAATCTTGAGTTGACTGCTTATCAAGATGTTACTTATGGAATAAAAAATGAAAAAACATATTCAAATATAACTGGTAATGCAGGCATACAATTTTTAGGATTGGGACCTTCATGGTCTTATGAACATCAATATCCCTTTCCAAATGACTTTACATATTGGAAGAATGATAGGTTTAATGTTAGAAACATTTTACAAAGTAAATATTTAATTAACAATGGATTTAGCTTCGATGTTCCATTTGTTAGTTTTGAACAAAATAATACATTTATTGGATTGAGTGGAAGTCTACATGTGGGTTATGGCTGTCATGGTAAGATAGGTTGGGTGATAAAATGAAAAAAAGAATATTAGCAATGTTTATAGATTATTTAATAGTATTATTAATTTCTCTTATACCATTATTTGTTTATGCAATGGTAAACGATTTTAATGTTTTTGAAGCAGTTAATTCTATTATATCTTTTTCGATGTTTTTACTGATTTTAAAAGATTTATTATACAAAAATGCTAGTATAGGAAAAAAAATAATGAAAATAGAAATAAGAAAGAAGGATAATGAGTTTCCATCGATAACTACTGTTATATTGCGAAATATAACAGTGATTATATGGCCATTAGAATGTCTATTAATATTGCTCAAAAAGGATAGAATTGGAGATATTATTTGTGATACTAAAGTTATTGAAGTTAATAACTGAGTTGTCATAAAGACAGTAAAAGAATATCTTTATTCGAATGATCTAATTTAGTTATATTAGAAAATAAGAAATTAGAAATCAAAACAATAAATAAAAACTACTACTCCTAACTATATTTCCTATTATAATATAAATATTATCCATCAACTAACTTAGTAATAATCCTAAAATAAAAACTAAATCAATAGATCAAAGAGGTAATACAACCAATTATAACTATAATACTAATACAGGTACTCCTCATCTATAATAGATTCTAAAAATAATATGGTAAAACAAAAAGTCATAAACGATCGTTTATGCCTTTTATTATAATTAATTATTTACACTCAAATCCTTTATTCTCTAAAATACTTTGTAACTCTTTAAAATTATTAGATATTTGTAGAGACGCTAATTCTTCATCCTTTAATTTATTTACCTTTATATTTGATATGACTTTATATGTTAATTCATCCTCATTTTTTGATATCTTAATATATTTATTATCTTTTAAATTATTATAAGTATTATCTAAAAAATCATTAAATATATTCTTGGCTTCAATATCATTAAATTCATGATTTACGTCTTGTACTATTTTCTTTACTTCATTACCTTTATAATATATATCTATAACTTCATTGGTAGTTCTAAGATCATCTAAAGCCTTAGAAACACAAGTCATCTTATCATTTTTTAATAATATAAAAGTAATTATTAAGATAATTATTAAGATAATTATTAAAATAATAATCCCTAAAAATAAATATTGTTTCTTCTTCATACAATCACCATTTTAATTATAACAAATAATCGATAAGTAGTATATATTAAAAATAAGGGATAGTATTAAAGATTCTAGACTTAGAGTCTTTTTTTTGATAAAATGAAAGTGGTGATAATATGCTCTATACTTCAGTAGATAATAAAAAAATTAAAGATATAAAAAAATTACAAACAAAAAAGTATCGGGATTTAGAAGATATCTTTTTAGTTGAAGGGGAGCATTTAGTCTTAGAAGCTTATAAAATGGGATACTTAAAAGAACTAATAATAGAGGAAAATGAAGTATCGGAAATAGATATTGATACAATGTATGTTAGTAAGAAAGTATTAAAGTATTTAAGTGAATTAGATAGTCCTCAACATATAATGGGGATATGTACTAAAAGAGTTAGTGATACACTAGGTAACCGGATTCTCATGATTGATGATATTCAAGATCCAGGTAATCTAGGTACTATTATTAGAAGTGCGGTAGCCTTTAATATTGATACGATTATTTTAAGTGAAAATACGGTTGACTTATATAACTCTAAAGTGATTAGAGCCAGTCAAGGAATGATTTTCCATATTAATATAATAACTCGTAATTTAAAGACGGAAATACCTCATTTAAAGAGTCTTGGTTATGAAATATTAGGTACTAAAGTAACAGATGGAACTAACTTAAAAGATTTTAACTTTAGTGATAAAAGTGTTATTATAATGGGGAATGAAGGTAGTGGGGTCAAGCCTGAGATACTAGAGTTATGTGATAAATATTTATATATTGATATGGCTAGTGAATGTGAAAGTTTAAATGTTGGAGTCGCTGCTAGTATCATACTATATGAGATGGATAAGTAGGTGGATTATGGAATATATATATATTGGTGATGTGGTTAATACTCATGGTTTAAAAGGAGAAATAAGAATTATTTCTAACTTTAAGTATAAAGATTTAATCTTTAAAAAAGGCAATACTTTATATATTGGATATCAAAAAGATAAGAAAGTAATCAATAGTTATCGTTATCATAAGATTTATGATATGGTTACTTTAGAAGGAATAAATACGATCGAAGAAGTAATTATTTATAAAGGTGATAAAGTATATATTAATCGTGAAGACTATGACCTACCAGGTCCAGTTGATGAAGATTTAATTGGTTTAGATGTTTATAATGAAGGAAATAAGATAGGTATAGTAGATGGAATTTTAAAAAGTAATGCCCATGATATATTAGTTATTATGAATAATAAACAAAAAAGTTATGTTCCTTATGTTGATGAATTTATCCTTAATATTGATTTAGAAAATAAAAGAATTGATATTAAAGTAATTGAGGGATTATTAAATGAAGATTGATATTTTAACTTTATTCCCTGGAATGTTTGAAGGATTTATAAATGAGTCAATTATTAAGCGTGCTAGAGAAAAAGGGTTAGTGATGATTAATATCCATGATATTAGGTCTTATTCTAAAGATCCTCATAAGAAAGTTGATGATTATGGTTTTGGTGGAGGAAATGGTATGGTCTTAATGCCACAACCAATCTTTGATGCCGTTGAGGACTTAAGAAAAGATAATTCAGTTGTGATTATGATGAGTCCACAAGGAAAAAAATATGGGCAAAATATCGCATATAACTTGACAAAAGAGGAACATATCATTATAATATGTGGTCATTACGAGGGGTTTGATGAACGCATTAGAAGTATTGTTGATTTAGAACTTAGTATTGGTGACTATATTCTTACTGGAGGGGAACTTCCTAGTATGGTTATCACTGATAGTATTGTTCGATTAATCGATGGAGTTATTGAAAAAGAATCCCATTTAAATGAGTCGTTTAATGATAATCTATTAGATTATCCTGTATATACTAAACCTCAAGATTTTAGAGGATTAAAAGTACCTGACGTTTTATTATCGGGGCATCATGAAAACATTAAAAAATGGCGTACTGAGCAACAATTAGAAAGAACAAAAGAACGCCGACCTGATTTATTAAAGAAGGGATGATTATATGACAAAAAACTATTTACTCGTCAAAGAAAAATTTAGTATCGAAACAACTACTTTTAATAATGAAGATTTTGATGGTTTTAAGTTTAAACCTTTAAATAGAGTTAAATATGATGGTATTGTTGTGAATGAAATGATCTTAATCAAACCATCTTTTATTGAAAAAGTCTTAAAGAAAAAAATAAAAAGAAAATTAGAGTCTTATTTACAATATATAATTAGTATTATTGATAATGAAGAAGATAGTGATATAACCGGTTTAAGAAGTGCCTTAAATGATTTAACTCGCTATAAAGATATTGTTAATTATCGATATCAAAAATACTTAGATGAAAAGTATATTAATTTACTACTTAAGAAAATGGCTTTATTAGAACATGAATTAAAATTAAAGATTATTCATTATAAAGAACCTAAAAAAGAAGTAAAGGTTGAAGAAAATAATCATCGTAGAAGACGATAAATAGTTTAAAAGGAAACATATAATGTTTCCTTTTTTATTTAATCATGAATTCTGCTGCTATATAGATAATATCGTCTTCTTCAATTGGTATATCGAGATTAGGGAACACCCCTTTGATAATTCTATACTTGCCTGGTGAAAGGATTCCATAACCATATTCCCAGTCAATCTCTAATTCTATTCTTTCTTTTGCTTTCAAACTATAAGCTGGCAGATTAAAGACAAGTTCCTTGATAGGATTTAATTCATACCAAATACCATTTACTTCTTTTTCAATTGCATAAGGCTTTCCAAATAAATAATCATCATCAGTATAATTTTCTAAAATCAAAGTTGCAATTGATTTCGTTAAGGTTCCTTCTTTTACTTTTAAACTTACTAAATCATTAGTTACTATATATTTAGATTTTTTACCAATACTAACTGAATTATTAGTGCAACCACTTAAACATAATATACCTATTAGAACTAAACATAATAATTTTTTCATTGTTTTCCTCCACAAATTACTATTTATCTATTAGTTATATTATATCATAATGTTAGTTTTTTTCCATGGCATCAATAATACTAGGAATAAATTGTTTTTTACGAGATAAGTAACCTCGTAAGAAGTGTCCTTGCTTAATATCTTTAACGGCAAAACTATCCTCAATAATATCTCTAGCCAAGTCATTAAAGAAGATATATGATCCTTCATTAATGATATCAGTTACTAATAGGATTAAGACTTTATATTCATTTATCTTAGCTTCTTTATTTAAGAGGTCTATGTATTCATCACTATCATCTTTAATATCATTGATATTAAGCGTTGATATTTGACCAACTCCAACTTTCTCATCACAGATATTAAATGTTTTAAAGTCTTCATATAAAACACTTTTTTTGTTTTCAACATTCTTATAATTAGATGAAGCTTTAAACATCCCCATCGCAAGTTCTGTATAATCAAGTTCCAGTTCTTCCGCTAAAGTCTTAGCCGTATAAATATCTAAATCCGTTGATGTAGGGGACTTAAATAGTAGCGTATCAGATAAGATACCTGATAGTAGTAATCCTTTAATACGATTAGGTATTTTAATTCCATATTCCACATATAAAATATAAATAATAGTGCAAGTACTACCAACCGCTAAATTACGGAAATTAATTGGTGTTTTAGTACTAACATTACCAATCTTGTGGTGATCAATTATTTCAATAATATTAGCTTCTTCAATTCCTTCAACACTTTGACTAGCTTCATTATGGTCAACTAAAATAACTTTCTTCTTATTAACATCATTAATATCTGATATTTTGAGCATACCTAGACAATCATTTTCTTTATTAATAATAGGGTAGTGAGAGTGTTTAAACTTATTCGCAATATTTAAAAAATCACTGACATAAAGATTTTCTTCAATTGTTACTGAATCATTACTAGTCATCAAAGTTATTATATAATTGCATAAGTTAATTCTTTTAATCGTCGCTAAAGTCGTTAAATCCGTTTTCATGATATTAACTTTATTCTTTTTAGCGATTTCTAAGTGTTCATCTTTAATGACCGATGAATCCGTTAAAATAATTAATTTAACTTTACTATTAACTGCATATTCAATAACACTATGTCTGTCCCCAACAATTAAAATATCATTACTAGTTAGTGGGACATTACCAATAAAAGTCGTACTACGATAAGTTGCCGCAGTGATATGTCCCTTTATTTCATCATCAAACTTTAATAGTGATGTTCCTTCAATTGATGACATAATATTATGGTATGATGTATCAATCTTTTCAATCTTATGTCTAATTAAGTCTTTAGCTAAATCTTTTAAACTAACAATTCCAATTAACTTCTTACTTTTAACAACCGGAATTGCACTAACACCATTATCAACCATTTTTCTATAAGCATCATAAATTGAAGCATGATAATCAAGATAAAAGTTCTTATTATAATTAACATCTTTAATTTGTGCGCGAACATCATTTAAATAACGTGGTTCTTTAACTTTAAAATAATTTAAAACATATTTCGTTTCCTCATTTATATTGCTTAAAACAGCTGGGATACATTTTTGCCCAATACTATTTTTTAAATGTGCTAAAGCGATAGCTGAGCATACACTATCGGTATCTGGTGCACGATGACCAAAAACATAAATATTTTCCATATATATATCATCTCCAATTAATTTTGCTAAAAAGCTTCATATATTTTAGCCCCTTTCAATTAGTTTGTCAAATATTATTATCATGCGACAAATGAATAAATTATTCATAAAATAAGATAAATAGTTGCTATCTTAAAAAAAATGTGCTAAAATTAATACCGTGATCCGCTGGGAGAGTCTTAAGATCATAGATTTTATAAAGGAGAGTGACATTGTGAATTTAGTTGAAAAGATAACTAAAAAGCAAATCCGTACTGATTTGCCAGAATTCCGCGTTGGAGATACTGTTCGAGTAGATGTTAATGTTATTGAAGGTAAACGTAAGAGAATTCAAGCTTTTGAAGGAATTGTTATTGCTATCAAAGGTAGTGGCGTTGGAAGAAACTTCATCGTTAGAAAAAATTCTAATGGTGTAGGTGTTGAAAGAACCTTTCCAATGAACTCACCAGTTGTGGATATGATAACAGTTGTGAGAAAAGGTCGAGTTAGACGTGCTAAATTAAACTACTTAAGAGATTTAGTTAGCCAACCAAAAATCAAGGAAAGAAAATAAGGCTAATGCCTTATTTTTTGGTGAAATATGAAATTGTTAAAGGAAGTACTAATCTATATCCTAATTATTGTAGGAGTTATTCTCGTTAGAACTTACTTGATAACACCTGTAATTGTTAAGGGAAATTCCATGTATCCTACTTTAGATGATAAAGAAGTATTATTATTAAAGAAGTATGATCATTCTTATAATCGATTTGATATTGTTGTTTTTATAAATGAGGATAGTAAATTAGTAAAAAGAGTTATTGGATTACCTGGTGAACATATTAAGTATGTTGATAATAAACTCTATATTAATGGAAAACAAATCGATGATGTTATAAATGAGTCACCAAGTGACTTTGATTTAAACTATTTAGGTTATCAAAAGATACCTGAAGGAATGTACTTTGTCTTAGGTGATAATCGTAGTAATTCAGTTGATAGTCGAATGCTTGGCTTAATTGAAGAATCAAGAATTATAGGGACAACCAATTTCAGCCTTTTTCCATTTACTAATTTTGGTAAAATAAATAAGTGAGCAATCACTTTTTTATTTGTCAAAATTTATAAAATAGTATATACTATATATATTGTAGGAGGAATGAAATGAGTAGTACAAGAAAGAGATTTACTGATCGTCCTGATGGAGTAAAAGTTAGAAATTTAGACATTATTCATCGTCTTATAACCCATATTGCACCCACTAGAGGGGGTTCTGAAGTCTATATTAATGAAAAAATAGATGTCACAGAGTTATTAAAATATTTAGAAAAGAAAAATAAAAAAAGAGAAGAAAAAATTCATCTTTTTCATGCCTTTAATTTTGCAATTGCAAAAACGGTCTATCATCGACCACTATTAAATCGATTCGTTGTTAATCGTAAGTTTTATGATCGTAATAAAATATCACTAGCGTTTGTTGCTAAAGTTAAAAAAGAAGATAATGCTGATGAAGCATTAGTTGTTATTGATATTGATAATAATGATAAATTAGAAGATATTTCTAGAAAAGTTCAAGAGCATGTTAGTAAGGCTAGGACAAACCGTAATTCTTCGTTAGATAAATTAATGGATTTAGTATCAAAGTTACCTAACTTTATTATTGCTTTTATTGTTTGGCTTTTAAATAAATTAAACAACCATGGTTTAATGCCTAAATCAATTATGGAAGGAGACTATAATTTCGCATCAGTCTTGCTTACTAATTTAGGTAGTATTAAATGTAATGCTATTTACCACCATTTAAATGAATGGGGAACTAATTCTGTTTTAGTAGCAATTGGAACTGTTCATAAAGAACAAATTATTAATGAAAAAGGTAAACCAGAAATTCGTGATATTGTTGAATTTGGTGTTACTTTAGATGAAAGAATTGCTGATGGATTTTATTTTGCTAAATCAATTAACTTATTAAAATATATCCTAGCTAATCCAACTATTTTAGATAATGAAATAATGGAAGGTATTGAGTATGAAAACAAAAAAGATTAATCATGAAGACAAATATCAATTAAATTATCCTAATGGCTCACTGTTTCAATTAATTGAACAAACAGCTTTAAAATATCCTACTAATATTATTTATGATTTTTATGGAACAAAATCAACTTATAAAAATTTTATTAAAGAAGTTAATGAATGTGCTAAGTCATTAAAAGCACTAGGTATTAAAGAAAACGATAAAGTTACTATTTGTATGCCTAATTGTCCCCAAGCTATTATTGCTTTTTATGCAATTAACCTAATTGGAGCTATTGCTTCAATGGTGCATCCCTTATCAAGTGAAGGAGAAATAAAAATATATTTAAATTCTTCGGAAAGTGTTCTAGCGATTACTCTTGATATGACTTATCAAAAGTTTGAAAATATAAAAGATGAAACTAAATTAAAGAAAATTGTTGTATCATCAATTAAAGATAAGATGCCATTAATTCCCGCTATTGGTTACTATGTTATGAAAGGTCATAAGATAAAACCAATTAATAATTCAGATGTGATTCATTGGTCAGAATTTATTAAAATGGGCAATGACTATCTTGGAGAATACCGACTTGACAAGAAAGATATTGATCCTGCGGTTATTTTATATAGTGGAGGTACTACGGGGGATCCTAAAGGAATCTTACTTAGTAATCTAAACTTTAATGCGTTAGCTATGCAAAGCGATATTGCAAGTGACTGTATGAAACCAGGGGATTCAATGTTAGGGATTATGCCAATTTTCCACGGGTTTGGTTTAGGAGTATGTATTCATACCATTTTCTATATGGGGTGTAAATGTATTTTAATACCCCAATTTAATGCCAAGAAGTTTGATGAGTTATTTAAAAAGTATAAGCCTAATTTTATTGTTGGAGTCCCAACCTTATTTGAAGCATTAACTAGAAATAAAAAGATGAAGAATGTTGATTTATCATATTTAAAATGTGTTATCTCAGGAGGGGATTCGCTTTCTCCACCATTAAAGAAAAAAATCGATGAATTTTTAAAAGAGCATAATGCTAATATTCAAATAAGAGAAGGTTATGGAATGACCGAATCAGTCTCTGCTACTTGTCTAACACCTAAAGAAACAGCTAAAGAAGGTAGTATCGGTGTTCCTTATCCAGATATGATATTTAAGATTGTTTATCCTAATACTCAAGAGGAAGTCCCTATAAATGAACAAGGGGAGATTTGTATTAGTGGACCTACAGTTATGTTAGGATACTTAAATTCTCCTAAAGAAACGGTTCTTGCATTACAAACTCATAAAGATGGACGAACTTGGTTACATACTGGTGACTTAGGTTCAATGGATAAAGATGGTTTTGTTTATTTTCATCAACGATTAAAAAGAATGATTGTTTCCTCAGGGTATAATATTTATCCTCATTATATTGAAAACGTTATTGAAAGCCATCCCGATGTCTTAGCTTCAACTGTTATTGGAGTAAAAGATGAATATAAAGGTCAAAAGATAAAAGCTTTTGTTATTCTAAAAGATGATATTGAAGATACAGAAGAAGTTAGAAAGAGTATTTATAAGCATTGTTTAAAAAATATAAGTAAATATGCAATGCCTTATACTTTCGAATACCGTAAGTCGCTTCCTAAAACATTAGTAGGTAAAGTTGCTTATGGTGAATTAGAAAAAGAGTCTAATGAACAAGAAGATGATGAATAGAATCATCTTTTTTGTGTTATAATGTTGGTGGTGATTAATATGGCAAAAAGGAACGAAAAATGAAGTTTAGACTAGCGAACATTAATGATAGTGACAAATTAGATATATTACTAACTAAATTGATTCAAGATGAAAGAACTTATGATGATAGTATTGACCCTAATTTTAAAGTAAAAGGGTTTTATTGTAATGTTCTTAATATGAATAATAAAATAATCTATTTATGTGAATTAAATGATGTAATATGTGGATATATTTATTTAATTGTAGAAGATTATACTTCTAAAATAGATGCGTTATATGTTGAAGAAAGTTTTAGAGGAAAAGGTATTGGAACAAAATTGATTGAGTGGGCGTTAAACTATATAAATGATAACAATATTCAAAGTATTACTATTAATGTTATGACTGAAAATCAAAATGCCAAAAAATTATATCAAAAATATGGATTCAAAATAATTGATGAAACGGAAAAAAGAACTTGTATGAAATATAGTAAAAATCTTTGAAAGATAGTTTGGATTGTTGGAAAGGGCGATAGAATATAGCTTTATTTGAAAAGAGTTTTTACAAAAAGTATACAAATTTAAAGAAAGAAGGTGCTACATTGAAAGAACTAAAGAACAATATTTTAATATATGAAGACAAGGATGGTAATGTAGTAGTTGATGCTATCTTTAAAGATGAAACATTATGGTTAACTCAAAAAGGTATGTCACAAGTATTTGAGGTCGGAGTTCCTGCTATATCTAAACATTTAAATAATATTTTTAATGAAGAAGAATTAAATCCTAAAGTGGTTATTTCCAAAATGGAAATAACCACTAAACATGGGGCTATTGAAAATAAAAAACAAACAACTGATGTTAATATTTATAGTTTAGATGCAATTATAGCCGTAGGTTATAGAGTAAATTCTAAAAAAGCTACAGCATTTAGAATATGGGCAACAAAAGTAATTAAAGAATATATGACAAAAGGTTTTGTTCTTAATGATGAAAGATTTATTAAAGGTAATAAATATGATTATAAATATTTTGATGAGTTATTAGAACGAATAAAACTGATTAGAGTTAGTGAAAGAATGTCTTATCAAAAAATAACAGATTTATTTATTACTACATCGACGGATTATGACTCTAAATCTGAAGAGGCATATACTTTCTTTAAAATAGTTCAAAATAAACTTCATTTTGCTATTTCAGGTCATTCAGCAGCTGAGTTAATCTTTTCAAGAGCCGACTCAAACAAAGAATATATGGGGCTTACTAACTGGAAAAATAGTCCGGATGGTTTAATCTATAAATATGATGTAACTGTAGCTAAAAACTATCTTAACAAAGAAGAATTAACTAAATTAAATGAATTGACAAATTTGTTCTTGGTTTTTGCTGAAGATGAAGCAAGAGAAAGACATATAATGACTATGAAAGATTGGATCAATGCTACTGATGATTTATTAAAGTTCAGAAGAAAAAAAGTGCTTTCTAACTCTGGTAAAATATCCCATAAGCAAGCTGTATCAAAAGCAGAAAGGGAATATGAAAAGTTTAGAATCATACAAGATCAAAAATATATCTCATCAATGGATGAATTTTACAAAAAATACATTAAAGAAAGTAGCAATGGTGATTTAAATGAATGAAAATAAAATAAATATCAACTGGTATCCCGGACATATGGCTAAAACGAAAAGGTTGATTAGTGAAAATATTAGTTATATCGATGTGGTATATGAAGTATTAGATGCGAGAATACCTTACTCATCTAAAATTAAAGACATTGATAATTATATTAAAGATAAACCAAGAATTATCGTTATGACGAAGATTGATCTATGTGATATGGTTGAAACTAATAAATGGATTAAATACTATGAGGACTTAGGCTATAAAGTCATTGGTATGAACTTAGAACATAAACCTGATATTAAAGGTTTAATTAATTTAACGGAAAGTGTTATGGAAGAGGCCAATAGTCGTCGTGAAGCTAAAGGAATGTTAAAAAGAAAAACAAGAGTTTTAATTGTTGGTATTCCGAATGCGGGAAAGAGTACCTTAATTAATCGTTTAGTTGGTAAAAAAACAACCAATGTAGGGAATAAACCAGGTGTTACCAAAAGTTTAGACTGGATTAGAATTAATGAGAAATTAGAACTATTAGATACTCCTGGTATCTTATGGCCGAAACTGGAAGATGAGAAAGTAGCTTTTAATTTAGCGAGTCTTACGGCTATTAAAGAAGAAGTGCTACCTATTTATGCTGTTGTCGAGTATATTATTAATACTTTATTTACGCTATATCCTCAGGTCTTAAAAGAACGATATGGACTGGAAGAAGTTAATGATGACATTATTGAAGTTTTAGATTATATCGGTAAAAGACGAGGATGTTTAATTAAAGGTGGGGAAATTGATTACGATAAGGTAGTAAGTATTATCATTAATGAAATTAAAGATGGTACTATTAAAAATATTACTTTTGATCGAATCGAAGATTATGAGAAATAGTAGTCGTAATGTGCTTGCACTTGCTTATCTAGGGGATAGTGTTTATGAAATTTATATTCGAGAATATTTATTAAATAAAGGTATTGAAAAAGTTAATGAACTTCAAAAAGAATCAGTAAAATATGTTAGTGCGAGAGGTCAATCTAAATACTTAAAAGATATGATGGATTCTAATTTATTGACAGAAGAAGAATTAAGTATTGTTTATCGTGCTCGTAATCATAAGGGGAGTAGTCACCCTAAAAACACCGATATTGTAACTTATAAATATGCAACTGGTTTAGAAGCATTAATAGGATGGTTATATTTAGAAAATAATCAAGATAGAATCGATGAGATAATGAATTATATTTTAAATAATAATCATTAGAAAGGGTATTATGTATATATATGGTAAAAACGTTGTCAAGGAATATATCAAGGGCAACAATAAGATTAAAAAAATTTATTTATATAAACAATTTAATGATCAAGAAATATTAAATGGTTTAAAAGACTATTCAATTAATTATGTCGAAAAATATGAGTTGGATAAAATGGTTAAAGGTAATCATCAGGGTATAATATTAGTAGGAGAAGATTATGAATATGTTGATATCGACTCTATTATTAATGATAATGGTGTTATTGTTATGCTGGATCATATTGAAGATCCTCATAACTTTGGTGCTATTATTCGTACTTGTGAGGCTGCTGGAGTAAGTGGGATTATTATTCCTAAAAATCGTAGTGTTGAAGTAACTGAGACCGTTATTAGAACTAGTGTTGGAGCTAGTAATTATGTAAAAATCGCATTGGTTACTAATCTTAGTAGTACGATTAAATATTTGAAGAAAAAGGGGTATTGGTTTATTGGAACTGATATGGAAGGAACTAATTATAAAGAAATTGATTATAGTGGACCAATTTGTTTAGTAATTGGTAGTGAAGGAAGAGGTATGAGTCGCATTATTAAAGAATCATGTGACTACATTGCTACTATTCCAATGAAAGGTAAGGTAAACAGCCTAAATGCATCAGTAGCTGCTGGTATTATTGTTTATGAAGCAGTTAGTAGGAGGTAGTATAAATGAATTATCGGGACTATAATGATAATGAATTAATATTTTATATAAAAGAAAATAATGAAGAAGCTAATAATATTATATTTGAAAAATATCGCCCACTCATTATTGGAGTATCACAAAAAATGTTTAACTACTGTAAAAATAGTGGTTTAGAATTAAATGACTTAATTCAAGAAGGAATGTTAGGTTTAAATCAAGCTATTAATAGTTTTGATACCAAAAGAGATGTTACTTTTTATACTTATGCTAAAACATGTGTTGAAAGAAAGATCGTCTCACTGGTAGTATCTTCTAGGAGATTAAAACATAAAATATTAAATGAGTCTATTTCAATTGAAGTATATAATGATAATGATGAAATAGTTAGTTTAGATAAATTATTAGAGGATAATAGTTATAATCCTGAAAACATTATTTTTGATATCGAAAGAAATAATGAATTAATAGAATCAATTGAAAAGAAATTAACACCTTTTGAACAACAAGTATTCACTTTGAAAATAAGTAATTTTAATTATAATGAAATCGCTGAGATTCTGGATAAAGATAGTAAGTCAATTGATAATGCTCTTCAAAGAATTAAAGCCAAGGTTAAAACAGAATTAAAATTAAGAAAATAAAATAAAACTATTGACTTTAAGTGTTGTCTATGATATTCTTCTTGTAGACACGAAAGAGTGTTTTTTATTTGAAAAAAAACATAAAATAAAGAGTAGGTGATGAAATGAAAAAAGTTGGTAAGTTTTTCATTGGTGTCAAAAAGGAATTGGCTAAAGTTAGATGGCCAAGTAAAAAAGAAATGACAAAATATTCTATCGCAACCATCTCATTTATAATTTTCTTTGGAGCATTCTTTGCTTTAATAGACTTTATCTTAGCAGGAATTAAGGTATTGATAGGTTAATGCAAAAAGAATGGTATGTGGTCAATACTTATTCAGGCCACGAAAATAAAGTAAAAGAAAAATTAGAGATGCGTGCAAATTCAATGGGAATGGAAGATTATATTCTTCGTATTATTGTTCCTGAACGAACTGAAATCGAAATAAAAGATGGAGTAAAAAAAGAAAAAGTTAAAAAGATGTTTCCCGGTTATATCTTAGTTGAAATGGTTATGACTGATGAAGCATGGTTTATTGTTCGTAATACTCCTGGGGTAACAGGATTTATTGGATCTTCTGGTAAAGGAGCTAAGCCATTTCCACTTACCACAGCTGAAGTTGATAAAATATTATCAAGTATGGGTATTAGTCGAATTGATCTTGGAAACGAACTTAATATTGATGATATGGTTAAAGTTATTAATGGACCATTTGCATCGATGTATGGGAAAGTTAAAAGTATTGATATGGAAAATCAAACAATCGAAGTTATTGTTGATTTATTTGGTCAAGAAACTGTTGTTGAACTAGGATTAACGGAAATTGAAAAATCATAGTTGAATAATTATAAAAAAAGTGTTATTATTAAATGGCTATATTTATTTATATAGATATAAGTTGGGAAGCGGATAAGCTGTTTGAACCACAACGAAAAAAAATATAGGAGGTGTTTTTCGTGGCAAAAGAAGTTAGTAAAGTAATTAAATTACAAATTCCTGCTGGCAAAGCAACACCAGCTCCACCAGTTGGAACTGTTTTAGGACCTGCTGGGATAAATTTACAAGAATTCTGTACAAGATATAATGATGCAACAAGAGAAAAAACAGGAGATATATTACCAGTTGAAATTACTATTTTTGATGATAGAAGTTTTGATTTCGTAGTTAAAACTCCACCTACAGGATTTTTAGTTAAGAAATTTGCTAAAGTAGCAAAAGGATCTAGTAAAGGTTCTAGCGATATCGTTGGAACATTAACAAAAGATCAAATTAAAGAAATTGCTGAAATTAAATTACCAGATTTAAACTGCTATACTGTTGATGAAGCTATTAATATAGTATCAGGTACAGCTTTAAATATGGGAATTAAAGTTGAAGATTAACATAGGTTAAACCTATGTGGAAGGATTAATCCGCAATACCACGTAAGGAGGAATATGATGAAAAAAGGAAAAAAGTATGTTGAAGCTAGTAAATTAGTTGATAGAATTAAACTATATACTAAAGAAGAAGCAATTAGTCTTGTTAAGAAGACTTCAATTACTAAGTTTGATGCTTCTGTAGAATTAGCTATTCGTTTAAATTTAGATACTAAACAAGCAGATCAACAATTAAGAGGTGCACTTGTACTTCCAAATGGAACAGGTAAGACTAAAAAAGTATTAGTACTTGCTAAAGGCGACCAAGCTAAATTAGCTAAAGAAGCTGGAGCAGATTATGTTGGTGATATCGACATGATAACTAAAATTGAAAAAGAAAATTGGTTTGATTTTGATATTATCGTTGCAACTCCAGAAATGATGCCTATTTTAGGTAAGTTAGGTAAAATATTAGGACCTAAAGGTTTAATGCCAAACCCTAAAACAGGAACTGTAACAATGGATACAGCAAAAGCTGTAAGCGATGTTAAAAAAGGACGTGTTGAATACCGTACTGATAGTTTAGGTAATGTTCACGTAATTATTGGTAAAGTATCATTTACTGAAGAACAATTATTAGAAAATTTAGTAGCATTTGTTTCATTAATTATTAAAGTTAAACCATCAACTGTTAAAGGTGAATATGTTAAAAACATTTCAATTTCAACAACAATGGGTCCTGGAATCAAAATTGATTTAGATTCTTTTGACTTTTAATAATTAGTATGTTATAATAGCGACAGTTCAAAAAAATTATATATATTTAGTACCGTAGACAGTGGGAGCTTTATGCTTAATATTTCCTACCGAGGAACTTATTTTTTAAGTCTTTCGGCCCTTACTGTATGTTTGGGCTTTTTTATACGGTATTACACAAAGAGGAGGTGTAATATGGCTAATGAAAAAACACTAATCAAAAAACAAGAAACTATTGATGAAATTATTGATAGAGTTAAAGAATCATCATCAGTTGTGTTCTTTGAATATAGTGGCTTGAAAGTTCGTGAAATGATTGAACTAAGAAGAGCATTAAGAAACATTGGTTCTGATTTAAAAGTATATAAAAATACTTTGGCAAGAAGAGCGTTAGAAACATTAGATTATAATATGAGTGATGACTTACAAGGACCAAAGGCTGTTGTATTTGGAACTGATACAATTGCACCAATTAAGGTTCTTAATGAATACTCAAAAAAATACCCAGCTTTAGAACTTAAGGTTGGAATCGTTGATGGTAAAATTACCGACACGGATATGTTAATGAAGTTAGCAGTTCTACCATCAAAAGAAGAATCTCTTACAATGTTTGCAAGTGGCTTACTACAACATTTAAAGGAATTCGCAATAGGCTTAGACCTATATAGTAAACAATTAGAAAAATAAAAATAAGGAGGAATATAAAATGGCAAAAATGACAAAAGAAGATATCATTAGTACAGTAAAAGAAATGACAATTTTAGAAGTTAAAGAATTAGTAGATTTAATGAAGGAAGAATTAGGAGTTGATCCTAGTGCAGTAGCAGTAGCTGCAGCACCTGCAGCAGCAGTTGAAGAAGGACCAAGTTCAGTAAATATAGTTCTTAAAGCAGCTGGACCAAACAAGGTTGCAGTTATTAAATTAGTTCGTGAATTAACTGGATTAGGAATTGCTGATGCAAAAGCAGTTGCTGATAACGGTGGAGTTGTTAAAGAAAAGGTTGACGCTGCTGAAGCTGATGAAATTAAAGCTAAATTTGAAGAAATTCAAGCAGAAGTTGTATTCGAATAATTAGGTTAAATAGTTTAGGCCTATACTAAGGATTTTTAGTATGGGCTTTAAGCGTTTATTAAAGGATGAGATAAAATGGATCATTATTTTACAAACAATCCTAATCTAAAAAGTAATATAAATGAATTAAAAGTTCGTATTAAAAACCAAGAATATCAATTTTTAACTGATAATGGAGTCTTTTCTAAAAAAGGATTAGATTTTGGAACAAGAACCTTATTAGAAAATATTCCAGTATTAACGGGTAAAGTGTTAGATTTTGGCTGTGGTTATGGACCAATTGGTATTTATATTAAAAAAAATAATGATTGCAACGTTGATATGATTGATATCAACGAAAGATGTCTAGATTTAGCTAGACAAAATGCTATTAAAAATAAAGTGGATGTAAATATTTTTAAAAGTGATATTTATAGTGAAGTGAATGACAACTATGATTATATAATTACGAATCCACCGATTAGAGTTGGTAAAGAAATGCTTTATAGTATCTTAATGAATGCTAAGAATTACTTAAATATTAATGGAGAGTTGTGGTTGGTTATAAATAAGGCCCAAGGAGCTAAATCATTAGTAAAAGACTTAGAAAAGGTATATGAAGTGGAAATTATTACAAAAAATAAGGGTTTTTATATAATTAGGGCTATAAGTAATTGACAAGTTGTTAAGTGTTTGCTAAAATTATAAATTGGCGACATATACTTTATTTGTTGTTCAAAAGGGGTTAAAAATTTAATTATAGGGGTGAAAAAATTGGCATACAAAACTATTAAATATGTAGATCACCGAGAAAGACGTAGCTACGCAAAAACAGAAAATGCAATTGAATTGAAAGATCTTTTAGAAATTCAAAAGAAGTCTTATGATTGGTTTGTTAATGAAGGAATTAAAGAAGTATTTGATGATATTTTTCCAGTAGAAAGTTTTACTGGAAATTTATCGCTTGAATTTGGTGAATACTTTTTCGATGAACCAAGATATTCGATTAAAGGATGTAAAGAAAGATATGCAACTTATGCGGCTCCATTAAAGGTTAAAGCAAGGTTATTTAACCAAGAAACGGGAGAAGTTAAAGAACAAGAAATCTATTTAGGGGATTTACCTATTATGACTGAAAGTGGAACTTTCGTTATTAATGGTGCAGAAAGAGTAATTGTTTCACAATTAGTTAGATCACCAAGTGTATATTTTACAAAAGAGATTGACAAAAAGAATGGTCGTATGATGATTTCATCACAAGTTATTCCAACAAGAGGAACATGGTTAGAGTACGAAACAGATGCCAGAGATGTTATTTATGTACGTATTGATCGTACAAGAAAAGTACCCATTACAACATTATTAAGAGCAATCGGTTTATCTAATGATGAAGATATTATTGGATTATTTGGTGAAGATGCTTACTTAGAAAAAACAATTGAAAAAGATACTAATAAAAATACTGATGAATCATTAATTGATATTCATTCTAAGTTAAGACCAGGGGAACCATCTACTTTAGATAGTGCTAAGAATCAATTAATCTCTCGATTCTTTGATGCTTTCCGTTATGATTTAGCTAAAGTAGGAAGATACAAGTTTAATAAAAAGTTAAATATTACTGATCGTCTATATAATGCTATTTTAGCAGAAGATGTTAAAATTAAAGATGAATTAATTTTTCCTAGTGGAACTTTAATTGATCATAATGTATTAGAACGTTTAAAGGAATTATTTAAAGAGGGTTATGGAGTTAAAGAAGTACCTGTTAATGGTGAATTAGATACTTATAATCAAGTTCAAACTATTAAAGTGTATTCAAAACTTAATCCTGATCGCATTATCAATGTTGTTGGTAATGATCAAACAATTGATGCTAAGAGATTAACTATCTCTGATATATATGCATCAATATCATATTACTTAAACCTTTTAGAAGGTGTTGGTAATTTTGATGAAATTGACCACTTATCTAATCGTCGTGTTAGACAAGTAGGTGAATTATTACAAAATCAATTTAGAATTGGTATTAGTCGTATTGAAAGAGTTATAAGAGACAGAATGTCAACTCAAGAAATAGATGAAGTAACACCAAAAACATTGATTAATATTAGACCACTTACAGCTGCTATTAAAGAATTCTTTGGTAGTAGTCAATTATCGCAATTTATGGATCAAACGAATCCAATTGCTGAACTTGGTAATAAGAGAAGATTATCTTCTTTAGGACCTGGTGGATTATCAAGAGATAGAGCTGGTATGGATGTTCGTGATGTTAACTCATCACACTATGGTAGACTTTGTCCAATTGAATCACCAGAAGGACCAAACATTGGTCTAATTACTTCATTAGCTAGTTTTGCTAAAGTAAATGAATATGGTTTTATGACAACACCATATCGTAAAGTAAAAGATTGTAAAGTAACAGACGAAGTTGTTTATATGACAGCTGATGAAGAAATAGATCACTATATTTCACAAGCTACAATTAGTGTAGATAAAAATAATGTTATTAATGTTGACAGAGTTCCTGTTAGACATCAAGGTGAAAACATTATTGTTGAAAAAGAAAAAGTTGATTATATAGATGTTTCACCACAACAAGTTGTTTCAATTACTACATGTGCTATTCCTTTCTTGGAACACGATGATGGTAAAAGAGCACTTATGGGTGCTAACATGCAACGTCAAGCAATTCCATTATTAAAAGCTGAAGCACCTATTGTTGGTACTGGTATCGAAGCTATTGCAGCTCGTGATTCAGGTGCTGTTATTCTTGCTAAAGCTGATGGTGTTGTTGAATATGTTGATGCTAGAAAAATAGTTATTAAAACTGTTGGTGGTAAAGACACTTATTTCTTAAATGGTTTTGAAAGAAGTAATGCTGGAACTTGTTATCATCAACTACCAATAGTTAGAGTTGGTGATGAAGTTCATCATGGTATGGTTATTGCTGATGGACCAAGTACTGATAAAGGTGAAATGGCATTAGGTAAAAACGTTACTGTAGCTTTTATGAACTATAATGGATATAACTATGAAGATGCTGTTATCTTAAACGAAAGACTAGTAAAAGATGATGTTTACACTTCAATTCATATTGAAGACTATCAAATTGAATGTCGTGATACTAAATTAGGACCTGAAGAATTTACTAGAGATATTCCTAATGTTAGTGAAGAAGCTCGTAAAAACTTAGATGAATCAGGGATTGTAAGAATTGGTACTGAAGTTAAAGATGACGATATCTTAGTAGGTAAGGTTACTCCTAAAGGAATGGCTGAACTTACATCAGAAGAAAAATTATTACATGCTATCTTTGGTGAAAAGACTAGGGAAGTAAGAGATACATCACTTAGAGTTCCACATGGTGGTGGCGGAATTGTTCACGATGTAAAAATATTTACTAAAGAAGATAGCGGTGAATTACCAGCTGGTGTTTCTAAAATTGTTCGTGTTTATATCGTTCAAAAGAGAAAAATATCAGTTGGAGATAAGATGGCCGGACGACATGGTAATAAAGGGGTTATCTCATTAATATTACCAAGTGAAGATATGCCATACTTAGAAAATGGAGAACCAGTAGATATTCTACTTAATCCATTAGGGGTTCCATCTCGTATGAATATTGGACAAATATTAGAAATGCATCTTGGTATTGCAGCATCTAAATTAAATATTCATGTTGCAACTCCAGTATTTGCTGGTGCTGACCGTGAAGAAATAATTGATGCTTTAAAAGAAGCCGGTTTAGATGAAGATGGAAAAACTTATCTTTATGATGGACGTACTGGTGAAAGATTTGATAATCGTATCAGTGTTGGGGTAATGTACATGATTAAACTTAACCATATGGTTGATGATAAATTACATGCTCGTTCAACTGGTCCATATTCACTAGTTACCCAACAACCACTTGGAGGTAAAGCTCAATTTGGTGGACAAAGATTTGGAGAAATGGAAGTTTGGGCATTGTATGCATATGGTGCTGCTCATGTTCTTCAAGAAATGATTACTATCAAATCAGATGATGTTGTTGGACGTGTTAAAGTTTATGAAGCTTTAGTTAAAGGTAATCCAATACCTAAATCTGGAATACCAGAATCATTTAGAGTTTTAATTAAAGAACTACAAGGTCTTGCTTTAGATATTACGGTTAAAAATGAAAAAGGCCAATTTGTAGAAATGAAAGAATTAGAAGAAGTAGATAAAGATAGTTTCCTAACAACCGCTGAATTCGAGAAAAGTATCGATGGTGATTTATTATCAGATGATAAAGAAAAAAAACCAATTGAGGAAGATACTGAAGAAGATTTAGAGGAACCAGACAAAGAGGATGATTTAATGGAAGGGGATGAAGAGTAATGGATGTAAATAATTTTGAAGGTTTAAGAATTGCCATTGCCTCTCCTGAAAGAATCCGTTCTTGGTCATATGGTGAAGTAAAAAAAGCAGAAACGATTAATTATCGTACTTTAAAACCTGAAAAAGATGGTTTATTCTGTGAAAAAATCTTTGGACCAACAAAGGACTTTGAATGTTCTTGTGGTAAATATAAAAGATTAAGATATAAAAATATTGTATGTGATCGATGTGGTGTTGAAGTAACTCGTGCTAAGGTTCGTCGTGAAAGAATGGGTCATATTGAACTCGCAACACCTGTTTCACATATTTGGTTCTTTAAAGGGATACCATCAAGAATGGGCTTAATTCTTGATATGTCACCAAGAGACTTAGAAGAAGTATTATACTTTGTATCATACGTTGTTCTAGATCCAGGTGCTGCTCCTTTAGAAAAGAAACAAACAATTAGTGATAAAGAATATCGTACTTACTATGAAAAATATGGTAATACATTTAGAGTAGGTATGGGTGCTGAAGCAATTAAAGAACTTTTAATGCAAGTTGATCTAGAAGGTGACGTTGCGACTATTAAAGAAGAAATTGAAGGTATCAAGGATTCTGCTAGTCAAAAACGCATTAGATTAATTAAGAGATTAGATGTCTTAAATGCTTTTCTAGAATCAGGTAATCGTCCTGAATGGATGATTGTGGAAGCTTTACCAGTTATTCCACCAGAACTTAGACCAATGATTCAATTAGATGGTGGACGCTTTGCGACATCAGATTTAAATGACTTATATCGAAGAGTAATAAACCGTAATAATCGTTTAAAAAAATTAATCGATTTAGGTGCTCCTTCAATCATTATTCAAAATGAAAAACGTATGCTTCAAGAAGCAGTCGATGCTTTATTTGATAATGGTCGTCGAGGAAGAAATATTACTGGTGCAGGAAATAGACCTTTAAAATCATTAAGTAGTATGCTTAAAGGTAAACAAGGACGTTTCCGTCAAAACTTACTTGGTAAGCGTGTTGACTATTCAGGTCGTTCAGTTATTGTTGTTGGACCAACTTTAAAAATGTATCAATGTGGTATTCCAAAAGAAATGGCTTTAGAGTTATTTAAACCACATGTTATTAATGGTTTAGTATCAAAAGAAATAGCTTCTAATATTAAAGCAGCTAAGAAAATGATCGAGAACCAAGATGAACGTGTATGGGATATCGTTGAAGAAAAGATTAAAGAGCATCCAGTTATGTTAAACCGTGCTCCAACCTTACACCGTTTAGGTATTCAAGCATTTGAACCTAAATTAATTGAAGGTAGAAGTATTAGACTTCACCCATTAGTTTGTACAGCTTTCAACGCTGACTTCGATGGAGACCAAATGGCTGTGCATGTACCAATTAGTGAAGAAGCTAAAGCAGAAGCTAGAATATTAATGCTAGGTGCTAATAACATCCTTAGTCCAAAAGACGGTAAACCTATCGTTACACCATCACAAGATATGGTTTTAGGTAACTATTACTTAACGATGGAAAAAGAAGGACTAGAAGGTGAAGGAAGAGTATTTAGAAATACTAATGAAGCAATCATGTCATATGAAAGAAGAGAAATTACTCTTCATACTAGAATTGCTATTCCAGTTAGAGCTTTTAGACATAAAATATTCCCAGATACCTATATGGATAAGTACTTAGTTACAACTCCTGGGAAATTAATTTTCAATGAAATATTCCCAGATACTTTCCAATACATTTGTGATGGAAGTACTGAGAACATTGAAAAAGTAACTCCAAGTAAATACTTTATTGATAAAGGGAAAAATATTCCGGAAAAAATTAAGGAAATGCCTTTAGTTGAACCATTTAATAAAGGTGTCTTAGGTAAATTAATTAGTCAAATCTATAAGAGATATCATACAACTGAAACATCAGTTATGCTTGATAACTTAAAAGATTTAGGATTTAAATATTCTACTTTATCTGGTATTTCAATCGCTATTAGTGATTTAAAAGAAAGTAGAATTAAACCTCAAGTTTTAAAAGAAAGTCAAGAATTAGTTGACCAAGTTAATAAGCAATTTAAACGTGGTTTAATTACTGAAGAAGAACGTTATAGTAAAGTTGTTTCTATTTGGTTAGAAGCTACTGGCAAAATTAAAAAAGAACTTGAAGTAATGGTTAAAGAAGATAAAGAAAACCCAGTATCTATTATGATGATGAGTAAAGCTCGTGGTGATATTTCATCTCATACTCAATTAGTTGGTATGCGTGGACTATTCTCTAAGCCTAGTGGTGGATATGTTGAAATCCCTGTTGTATCATCATTTAGTGAAGGTGTTACTATTTCTGAATTCTTCTTATCAACTCATGGTGCTAGAAAAGGTGCTGTTGATACAGCTCTAAAAACAGCGGATGCTGGATACTTAACTAGAAGATTAGTTGATGTAGTACAAGATGTTATTGTTAAAGAAGAAGATTGTGGTACTGAACAATTTGTTAACGTTGAAGCATTTGTTGCCGAAGACGGAACAACAATTGAAGGACTATATGATCGTATTCTTGGTAGATATACAAATAAACCAGTTTTACATCCAGAAACAAAAGAAGTAATTGTTGAACGTGATACTTATATTACTGAACAACTTGCAGAAAAAATTATTAATGCAGGAGTAACTAAAGTACCAATTAGATCAGTTCTTATTTGTAAGACGGATCATGGAGTTTGTCGTAAATGTTATGGACGAAATTTAGCTACTGGTTCAATGGTAGAAACAGGAGAAGCTGTAGGTATTATGGCTGCTCAATCAATCGGTGAACCTGGTACTCAATTAACCATGCGTACTTTCAATACTGGTGGTGTTGCAGGGGACGATATTACTCAAGGGTTACCTCGTGTTCAAGAATTATTTGAAGCTCGTAATCCAAAAGGTAAAGCAACAATTGCTGAAATCAATGGTGTTATTAGTAAGATTGAAGAAGATAGTGGTAAATTTATTATTTCAATTACTAATGATGTTGAAACTAGAGAACATACTTCAAATTATGGGGCTAAATTAGCTGTTGAATTAAATCAACAAGTTAAAGCTGGTGAACGATTAACTCGTGGAGCAATTAGTCCAAAAGAATTATTAGTTGTAACTGATCCAATTACAGTTCAACAATATATCTTAAAAGAAATCCAAAAAGTATACTGTAGTCAAGGAGTTAATATTAGTGACAAACACGTTGAAGTAATGGCAAGAAGAATGATTTCTAAGATTAAAATTATTAATTCAGGAGATTCACTTTTCTTACCAGGTGTGATGGTTAATATTAATGAATTCACTAAAGTTAATAAAGAACTTATTCTTGAAGGTAAAAGGCCTGCTACTGGTAAACCAGTATTATTAGGTATTACCAAAGCTTCATTAGAGACTGATTCATTCTTATCAGCAGCTTCATTCCAAGAAACAACTAGAATTTTAACTGATGCTGCTATCCATGGTCGTGTTGACGAATTAAATGGATTAAAAGAAAATGTTATTATTGGTAAACTTATTCCGGCTGGAACAGGTGCTAGAAAATATCGTGAAGGTAGTGAATATGAACTAGTTAATGCCATGATGCAAGAAGAACCATTAGAAGCTTTAGAACAAGAATTAATGGATTAAATTAAAAGAGAAATAATTATTTCTCTTTTTTTTATGCAATAATATCTATTAACTATAACTATTGTCACATTTGGTAAAAAGTGGTAGAATACTAGTATAAGGTAGTGAGGTGTGCTATGAAAAAAGGTTTTACCTTAATTGAATTACTAGGTGTAATTATTATATTAGGGGTAATAAGTCTACTCGTTGTACCAACCATGAATAAACTATTAAAAGATGCAAAGCAAAAAACATATGATAGACAAGTATTGATAATTGAAGATAGTGCTCGCAAGTGGGGAATGAATCACATTGATGAATTAAATGAAACAACAACCACTTTTGTTAGTGTTCAAGATTTAATGAACGAAGGATTAATTGAACAAGATGAACTAATTGATCCAAGAGATTCAAAGGTAATGAATGGGTGTACAATAATCGAGTATATTCCTTCAAAAAATAAATATAAATATGATTATATAAATAATAATTGTGCCATGGTTAGTGATCCTAATGTTTTAAGGCCAATTAGTCCAGAGTATGCATGTTTTACTTTTGATGAAAAAACAGAAACTTTGACTAGTTATGACGGAACTTGTTCAAAGGATGTTAATATACCACAAAAAATTATCAAAGGTGACTTGGTATATAATATCAGGAATATTAGTACCGGAGCATTTTATAATAAACAACTAACATCAGTAATTATTCCTGAAGGGGTTCTTGAAATAGGTGATGGCTCGAATGGTGCCTTTAGAGGAAACTATATAACCAATTTAGTTATTCCAAGTAGTATGACTAAGATTGGAACATATGCTTTTTATGGTAATAATATTACTAACTTAGATTTAAGTAAGGCTACTAATTTAAGAACAATTGGAAACTATGCTTTTTATTCAAATAATATTACTAATTTAGACTTAAGTAAAGCAACTAATTTAGAAGTTATAGATGGTTATTCTTTTTATTCGAATGATATTAGTACTTTAAATTTAACTGGTTTAACTAATCTCGGTTATATTGGTTCAAATGCTTTTAGAAATAATAGTATTAGTAATGTTGATTTAACTAGTTTAACTAATTTAACTAATCTTTCATCAGCTGCTTTCTCAACTAATAATATAACTAGTGCTAAGGTAGGAGCCCGTGTATCTTATATTGGTGATGGACCATTTTCTAATAATCCAAATTTAGAAACCTTAACTGTAGATGCTACTAATTTAACATTTAAATCAGTTAATAATGCGATCTATACTAAGGATGGTACTAGATTGATTCAAGGGACTAAAGGCATGTCAAATAATATCGAACCAACGGTAACTAATATTTATGATAATTCATTTGAAGGTATGGGGTTAACTTCAGTAACATTACCTAGTAGTGTAACTTATATTAGTTATGAAGCATTTCTCAATAATGCTATTACTAGTTTAGATTTGAGTAGTTTAACTAATTTATATACTATTTCTAGTTATTCATTTCAAAACAATAATATTTCATCTCTAAACTTAACTGGTCTAACTAACTTAAGAAGTATAGGGACCTGGGCTTTTAGAAATAATCAATTATCTAGTGTTACTATTCCAGCATCAGTTATATCAATTGGAAGCTATGCCTTTAATCAAGTTAGTACGTATCCTTGGAGTAGTGTAACTATTGAATATGATGCTTCTAATCCGCTAACTAGATTTAATTCTTCTTGGACAAGTATTGGATGGCCAAGTAATTTAATGCCTTAAGATAATAAAATGAATCATTTCTGATTCATTTTTTCTTTTATCTTTTCAGTGTTTTTAAAATTGATTTTAGCAATATCTTTTAGTTTATCAAAACCATATTTAGTGACTATTTTAACACCCATGTCATCAACAGCATTTGATGCACCTTTAGGTAGAAAAACATCAATGCTTTCACCAAGTTTATCAAATTCATTAATAAAGATATAACGACTAATTAAGGAAGCACAAGCAACGGATAAACATTTATCTTCTGCTTTAGTCATAAACGTAATATCTCTAACAACATTACTACTATCCTTTAAGTAGTTAAAATAAATATATGGTTTAGCAAACTGATCAACAACAATATAATCATATTCAAAACCCTTATTCTTTAGTTCTAGTAATACTTTGTTGTGTAGGATTGTCTTAATTTTATTCATATTAATATCAGCTGAATATTTTTCGTTGTATTCTTTATTAGTTAAGATAATACTACTATATGGTATTCTTTTAATTATTTCTGGAACAATCTTTACTATTTGGTCATCACGTAACTTTTTAGAATCTTTAACGCCTAATTCTTCTAGCCAGTTAATATTATCTTTTGATACATAAGCACTAGTTACAATAATAGGGCCAAAGTAATCACCAGTTCCAACTTCATCTGAACCAATTGAATTAGAATGATATATTTTAGGATCAATAATAATTTCTTGCTTATCTTTCTTCGGTTTATCTTCACTATTAGTTATTTCAACCTTTTTATTTGGATTCAGATGTTGTTCCATTTCCTTCCACATATTAGCATCTATATCAGCACTTTTACCTTGAAATACAACTTTTCCTGATTCATACATGGTAACAACAGTATCAGCATCATCAGCTTGAAAAACAGCATATGCTGGGGTTTTTGAACGTTTCTTATCTTCAAAGTATTCAATCATCTTTTGTTTAGTATTTTGACTGACTTTCATTGTTATGGTCATCTTATCACCTCTAATAATACTATTTTATCATAAATATTTATAAAATACTTTCTTTTTTATAGTTTTTATAATATAATTAAATAGTAGGAGATGATGATATGAATATTGTTGATATAGGAATATTGTTTATCCTATTATTTGGAGCTTTAATTGGATTTAAAAGAGGCTTTACAACCCAATTATTTTCTTTTGTAGGTTTCATAATAGTAGTGATCCTTTCTTATATGCTTAAAAATCCTGTATCAAGCTTTTTATATGCATATTTTCCATTCTTTAATTTTGATGGTATTTTAAAAGGAATAACAGTCTTAAATATTGCTTTATATGAAGCAATAGCTTTCTTCTTTGTTTTTGCAATATTACTTATTGTTTTTAAAATAGTATTGCATGTAACAGCTCTTTTTGAAAAAATTTTAAAAATGACGATTATTTTAGGAATACCTTCTAAAATATTAGGTGCAATTGTTGGAATATTAGAATATTATGTTGTTATATTTGTTATTCTTTATATGACTACTTTCCCATTTATTACGTGGAAAGAACTTGGTAAATCAAAAACCAGATCATATATTTTAGAAAATACTCCTGTTTTAGCAGAGTATGCTAAAAAACCATTACAGGTAACAAATGAATTTAAACTATTGATTGATAAATACAAGGATTCTACTAATCCCGATGACTTTAATTTAGCTACGCTAGATTTATTCTTAAAATATAATATTATTGATATTGAATCAGCAGTTAAATTATATGAAAATAAAAAATTAAAAGTAGGTAACTTTTATGTCGTTATCTGCAAATATGAGGAGGAATATTGCAAATGAGTAAAGATGAATTTAATAAGTTAATTAGTGAGGATTTAGTTTTAGTTGATTTTTTTGCAACTTGGTGTGGACCATGTAAAATGTTAAGTCCAATCATTGATGAGTTGGTTAATGAACGTCAATTTAAAGTAGTGAAAATTGATGTTGACCAAAATATGGAACTAGCTCAAGAATATGGCATTATGAGTGTCCCAACCCTTATCTTATTTAGTAAAGGTAAACTATTAGCTAAAAAGAGTGGATTTGTTCCTAAAGAAGTACTTGTTGAGTGGATTAATGCTAATAAATAAGTTTGACTATGTCAAGCTTATTTTTTTGTACTAGATATCTCATTCATTTTTTTGTATAATGAAGTAGGTGAGATTATGCAAAGATATTTTTCAAATCAATTAGATAATAATAAACTAATTTTAAGTAGTGATGATTGGTATCATATAAAGACAGTTATGCGAATGAATAATCATGACCAAATCGAGGTTGTTTATGATACTGAAGTATATTTGTGTGAAATAGATAATCAAGATATAAAAATAATTAATAAATTAGAGAAAAAAATAGATAATAATAAAAAAATAATTTTAGTAATTCCATTATTGCGTGAAAATAAAATGGATTTAGTTTTACAAAAAGCTACGGAATTAGGAGTAAATACCATTATCCCAATTAAAACAGAAAGAAGTATTGTTCAAATAGATAAGGATAAAGAAAATAAAAAGATTATTAGATGGACTCGTATTTGTAAAGAGGCTAGTGAACAATCACATCGTACGGATATCCCAATAGTAACGGAGATTAAGAACTTGAATAGTCTTGAAAATATTGATGGATTAAAGATTGTTTGTAGTACAAGAGAAGATAAAGTTAGCCTTAAAAAGATTTTGACCAAACATGAAAATTATGATAGAATAATAATAGTAATTGGTCCTGAAGGTGGACTATCAAACGATGAAGAAAATTATTTAATTAAGATAGGTTTTAATCCTGTGACTTTAGGTAATAGAATTATGCGGGTAGAAACGGTTCCTATTTTTTTATTAAGTGTTTTAAACTATGAATATATGGAGTGATAAGATGGTTGGGAATTTTGAAAATCCGGATCAAATTTATTTAATTGTTTTGTTGGTTTGTATTGTTTTTTTAGTTGTCCTTTTGATTGTTTCATTGTTTAAATCAAGGAAAAAGAATAAAAAGGAAGTGACTCCAAAGTCTGCTATAACACCAACAGCACCAATCTTAGCCGAACCGAAGATTGAATCATTATCATCAAGTATTGTTGATATTAATACAGATGTAACGGCAAATGATGAGATAAGTAAAGTTTTATTAGCAATGGAGCAAGATCTTAATAAACCAAAAGTTGATCCTGTTTTATCGTTTGAAGAAGAACAAGAGGAACAAGCAATTATTAGTTATCGTGAACTATTAAAAACAAAACAAGAACAAACTAAAACTGAAGAACCTGAGGATACATTCACCTGGTCTAATGAAGTACCGGTTGAAATCATTGATTTCCCAGAAGAAGAAGTTAATATTTCAGTTAAAAGAGAACCTAAAGAGGATATGGAAGAGCCAGGTCGTTTTACAAATACCGAGTTCATTTCGCCTATTTTTGGACGAATGACAGAAAACGGTTATACTATGTATGAAAAACCAAAGGAACAACCAAAGAAAGAAGAACAACCAGTAATTAAAAAGATTGATAACAAACATAACGATCAGTTTTTAAAAGAATTAAAAGAATTTAGAAAAAATTTATAAGCCTTTTAAGGCTTATTTTGTTAGGTGGTAAAAATGAAATTTTATATATATACTTTAGGATGCAAAGTTAATACTTATGAGAGTAATGTCATCCATGACATCTTAATTAATAATGGATATAAAGAAGACCATAATGCTGATATTTATATTGTTAATAGTTGTACAGTTACGAATACCGCAGCTAATAAAACAGTGAAACTAGTAAAACGCCTTCGAAAAGATAAACAAGCAATTATTATTGTCGTGGGGTGCTTATGTCAAGATAATAGTGAACTACTAAAAGAATACGCTGATATTATTATTGGTAATAATTATAAATCGAAGATTATAGATTATATTAATTCATATAAAGAAACAGGAAAACAAATTATTGAAGTTCATGACTTAGATGATGCACCTTTTGAAGATATGAGTTTAAATAATTTTAATAAGACAAGAGCTTTTGTTAAAATAGAAGATGGTTGTGACAACTATTGTTCTTATTGTATTATTCCATATACGAGGGGTACAGTAAGGAGTAAAGGTAAGAGTAATACTATTAGTGAAGTTAAGAGTTTAATCGCTAATGGACATAAAGAAATTGTTTTAACAGGTATTCATACTGGACACTATCGTGATGGTGATTATCAATTTAGTGATTTATTAAATGATTTAGTTAAAATAGAAGGGTTAGAAAGATTACGTATCTCTTCAATTGAAATAACAGAATTAGATGATAAGGTACTTGACGTTATTAAAAATAGTAAAGTAATTGTTGACCATTTGCATATACCTTTACAAAGCGGATCGGATTCTATTTTAGTGGCAATGAACCGAAAATATAATATTAATTATTTTATTGATAAAATTGAAAAAATAAGAAACTTACGACCAGATATTTCAATTACAACTGATGTTATTGTTGGTTTCCCAGGTGAGACTGAAGAAAATTTTAAGGAAACAATAGAGAATATTAAAAAAATTAATTTTACTAAATTACATGTCTTTCCATATTCAATTAGAAAAGGGACTGTTGCAGCAACCCTTCCTAATCAAATTGATATAAGGATAAAAAAGGAACGTGTAAAAACCTTACTCGAATTATCTAGAACACTAGAATTAAATTACATGAATAAATTTATTAATCGAGAAGTTACTTTTATCCCGGAAATTATTAAAGATGGGTATTTAATTGGTCATACTGGTAATTATTTATTAATTAAAGCTAAAGGAAGTGAAGAATTAATAAATAACTTAGTTAAAGTTAACATTAAGGAAATTGATTATCCACATTGTACAGGGGTATTAAATAGTTAATTTTGCTTGACTTTATAACGAAAATTGGGTATATTTGAAGTAGTTGGAGGAATGAGTATGAGAGATAGACATACTGAAACTTATATATTTAGAGATGGTGACATTGCTAAAAGAAGAATTAGTAATTCATTATCAAATGAATCTTATTATAAACAAGATGTTATTGGAGCAGTTGAACAAGCCATTATTGATGGTAAATTAAAAAAAGCTGTTAAGATTGATAATCCTAATCGCTCAAAGTCTTATATATATTATATTTTTAAAATGGTTGATGAACAAAGTCGTGATACCTTTAAAGTAGGAGTACCACGAAAGTCATATAACGAAGAGGATCCATATATTA
>DHPM01000002.1:33073-49649 GCA_002410935.1 Caryophanales bacterium UBA5364 | reverse complement strand
ATATATTAGATCACTAAACTCATTAAAAGAAGCAGGAGTAAATATTAAAGTTGCTAATCGTACTCGTATGGCATTAGCAGCTAGTGCTTTTGTTCTTACAAGTGCTGTTTTAGCGGGAACCTTTATGTATGGTTTAGAAAAAGAATGGGAATATCAAGACAAACAAATGGAATCATATTTTGAAGATATTAATAGTTCAAGAGCTGAAAGAGGGTTACCACCAGTTGACTTAGTTGATGAAAATGGAACACCTTATGATAGTTGGGAAGAATATTTTAAAGATAATATTAATGAAGTAGAAACAAATGAACCAGAACAATCTAAAACTCGTTAATTAATTAAAAGGTCATTGACCTTTTTCTTTTTGAATTAAGAAACGTATGTTATAATTAAATAGGTGATGTTATGAAAACGTATATAAAAGGTAATTATCGTAAAAGTATATATGAATCAGATCAAGGTTATGTTATTGGGATTTTTAAAGTACGAGATACAAATAGTGAAACAATGGCTGATTATGTTAATAAAACAATAACCTTTACTGGTTATTTTCATGATTTAAATGAAGATGATACTTATTTTTTTTATGGTGAAGAGGTAGAACATCCACGATATGGTTTTCAATTTCAAGTAACAGAATATGAACGAGTTAAACCAGAGGATAAATCTGGTCTTATTGAATTTTTTGCAAGTGATCTTTTTCCTGGAATTGGTGAAAAAATAGCTACTAATATTGTTGAGACATTAGGTAAAGATGCTATTGATAAAATCATTAATGATAAATCAGTATTAACGTTAGTTCCTAATTTAACGGTTAAAAAGATGGATAAAATATATGGTGTTTTACTTAAATATGAAGAAGGGCATCAAACGATTGTTTACTTAAGTGAATTAGGTTTTAGTATGAAAGATGCTTTAAGTATTTATAATAAATATAAAAGTGAAACTAGAAATAAAATAGAACATGATATTTTTAGATTATTAGATGATCTTGAAGATATTAAGTTTGTCAAAATAGATGAAATTAGTAAATCAATGAATATGGCACCAGATGATAAGAGGAGAGTTAAGGCTTGTATTATTTATGTGATGGATTCATTATCGTATCGTAATGGTGATGTTTACTTAGATTATAGTACGATTTTAACAAGTGTTATTAATTATTTGGATTATACGATTGATGATGATTTATTTAGAGAGTATTTAGAAGAATTAATGACTGATGAGAGAATTGTTATTGAAGATGATAAATATTATTTAAATGAATTATGGGAAGCTGAAGAAAATGTTGCAGATAAGATTATTTATTTAGCTAGTCTTGATACAACTAAATATAGTAAATTAGATAATTATATTAGTCAGTTAGAAAAAAGTAATGGTATTTATTATAACGATAAACAAAAGGAAGCAATTATTAAAGCTTTAGAAAATAATGTTTTAATTATTACGGGAGGACCAGGAACTGGTAAAACGACCGTTATTAATGCTATTGTTGAATTATATACTCAGTTAAATAAATTTGATTATGAATCATTAACTGAAAAATTAGCGTTATTAGCCCCAACTGGACGCGCTAGTAAAAGGATGAGTGAAACTACCAACTTACCCGCAATGACGATTCATCGCTTCTTAAAATGGAATAAAGAGGCTAATTCATTTGCTGTTAATGAATACGATAAAGCTAATAGTCATTTAGTTATTGTTGATGAAGTCAGTATGATTGATATTAATCTTTTAGATAATTTATTAAAAGGACTTAGTAAGAATATTAAACTAATCTTAGTTGGAGATTATAATCAATTACCTAGTGTTGGCCCAGGACAAGTATTAAAAGATTTAATTGATAGTGATATTATTGATACTGTTCACCTAGATTTATTATATCGACAAGATGAAAACTCATATATTAATACCTTAGCTTTAGAAATAAAAGATGATGATTTAAGTGAAGGGTTCTTAGAAACAAAAAGTGATTATACTTTCCTAGAATGTAATAGTACTTCCTTAAAACATAATTTAAAAAATTTATGTCAACAAATTTATGATAAAGGTTATGATTATAAAAGAGTTCAAGTTATGGCACCAATGTATTATGGTGAAAATGGTATTGATAATTTAAATAAAGAATTACAATCAATCTTTAATCCACCCGATCCATCTAAAAGAGAAATTAACTTTGGTGATGTCGTTTTTAGAGAAAATGATAAGGTTCTCCAACTAGTTAATATGCCAGATGAAAACGTTTATAATGGAGATATTGGTGTTATAAAAAGTATTGTTTATGCGAATACTAGTAAAAAACAAAAAAATGAAATTCATATTGATTTTGATGGTAATATTGTTAAATATACCCACAAAGATTTTATTAAAATTAAACATGGTTTTATCATCAGTATTCATAAATCACAAGGTAGTGAATTTGAAGTTGTTATCATTCCGGTATGTAATAGTTATCGAAGGATGCTGTATCGTAAATTAATATATACAGGAATTACTAGAGCTAAAAAGAAATTAATTTTAATTGGTGAACCAGCAGCATTTGTTTATAGTGTGCATAATAATAATGAATATATTAGAAAAACATCCCTTTTAGATAAAATTCTAAATAAATTGAATAATATGTCTAAATAAATCCAAAATATTATTGTATGCAATGCATACCATTGTAGATTCTAACTAAGAGGGTGATTTAATGAAAATTATGAAGGATTTAACTTTAATGGCATTAGGTGCAACACTTGTCGTAGCTTATCAAAGATATAATGAACCACTAATGAATTCGCTAAAGCGTGCTGTTAAAAAAAGTGCTGAATGCACATGTGATGAGTTAGAAGATATGATGTAAAAAAGCCCCTATGGGGTTTTTTTAATATCCAGATATGGTATAATATAAGAGGTGATAAGATGAAAATAATAATTAGTGATTTTGATTGTACTTTCTTTACAAATGAGTATTTAGAAAATATTAGATTAATAAATAAATTTGTAAGTAAAGGGAATATGTTTATTATCGCAACTGGTAGAAATCTAACTCATTTAAAAAAAGATATTAGTGGTTATAACATTGATTACTCATACTTAATATGTAATGATGGTGGTGTTATATTTGATAAAACTGATACCTGTATTTATCGCCAAAATATTGATGATGATATTGTAAAATCTATTTTTGATTTTTTAAATAAGGATACCAATAATCATAATATTTATATTGATGATTCTCTTAACTATGTTACGGATACTAGTAGTATGGCTAATGCTATTATAAGTCAATATAATGACTACGATAAAGCGCTAGAAACTTTAAATACAATAACATCTAATTATCCTAGTGTTCATGGCTATTTAAGTGAAAATTGGATTAATATAACTAATAAAGTGGTTAATAAAGCAAATGGTATTAAGGAATTAGTTAAGTTAACTAAAATAAACAGTGATGATATTTATACTATTGGGGACAATATTAATGACTTAGATATGATCAAAGAATATCATGGATATGTTGTTAGTGATGGAATAGAGAAAATAAAAGAATATGCTGAAGGAGTAGTTGAATCTTTTAAAGATTTAATAGATATTGTAGATGAAAGTAGTAACAATTAGACAACCCTGGGCTTCATTGATTGTTTACGGTTATAAAAAGTTTGAATATCGTAGTTGGAAAACAAATTATCGTGGTGAACTATTAATTCATGCTGGTAAAACATATGATAAAAACGAATTACTAATGTTTAATAGTCTTGGAATTGAATTCCCAATTGGTTGTATTATTGGCAAAGTCGTATTAGAAGATTGCTTAAAAGTAACTGATGATTTAAAACAAAAAAACCAACTAATCTATGGTTTGACCAAAGATTTTGTTGGTTATGCTTGGAAATTAACTAATCCCATCATCGTAGATAAAATATACCTTAATGGTAAATTAAGTCTATGGGAATACGATTTAAAATAATTATTTATTTTTGTGCTTAGTAAGCACTTTTTTATTTTCATCCTTAACTAATTCATCATTAGATAATCGGTTGATTTCTTCTTTACAATCTTTTAAAAAGTTAATATCAACTTGATTATTAGTTAACTTATTATCGATTACTTTACTATGGTCTAATTCCTTTTCCTCTTCTTTAATAACACTTTTATGTGAGTTCGATAATCTTTTTTTTTGTTCTTCTACTTTTTTATATTTTTTATAATAACTACTAGCTGTGATTACTTGTAAGACGGTTGTTACTCCCATTAAACCAGGAATAACGAAACTTGGTATAGAGATTGAGTTAGCTAAATAACCAGCTACTAATAAAAGTGATAGTGAAGCCGTTTTAACTTTACCAAACATATTAGTACGAGGAATATTACCTTTTACCTTAGAAGTATAATTAATTTTACTAATAACCGCTTCTAATCCTAAATTAACTAATAAACTAGGATAAATAAATACTAATGGTACGATTAAACCACCCGCAAATATTTTATCACAGAATGGATCTAAGTCTTTACCAAATTCACTAATAGCATTATACTTTCTAGCAAAGTGTCCATCCACAGCATCAGTAGCTGCAAATCCTGCTGTTAATACCCCGGCTAATAGAAAGTTACCACTTAAAGCAGCAGGAGCGATGAAGAGTGGAGCAAACATTCTAGATGCTGTAAGTAAGTTAGGTATTTGCTTTTTTCTTGTTTCCTTGTGCTTTAAATCATTAATACAACCTTTAAGATCAACTTTAACCTTTTGCCACATTTCTTTATTTGCTATTTTTGTTTCTTCCTTTTTCATAATATCCCCCTTTAATGCTTTATATTTTAACACTTTTTATAAAAAAGTCAATATTTTGTAATATTATATATCGTTTCACATATAATATTAGTGTATTAATAAAAATTAATACATAGGAAACTCGTAGTGCTACGGTTTCCTTTTTTTGTGTCAATAAACGACAAATTGCTTGAAAAATATAGCAAAAACTCTTGAAATTTGCTATAATTTTAATATAGAAGTGAGGGGATAAAATGAAGAAAATGTTCAATATATTTTTAACTGTATTAATTCTTATGATTTCTTTTATCCCATATATGCCTATATATGCCGAAGATTGCCCATATGAAGTCGCCGTTGCTTATGCTGATAATGATGTAAGATTAAAGTGTTATGCAACATATAGTGAAGCTTATACCGCAATGAATAATTACGAATCAACTGAATCAGCAGTTGCCATTATCAAACAAGGTACTAAAATAATCAATGCTAAATATGCATTAGTTAATATGGCTAGGGGAGATGTTACAACTAGACTTTATGATAAAGCAGAATATATTACATATGAAAACAACACCGGTAGTGATTACTATGATACCTACGTCCATGGTCAATGGGGCGTTGATGCTGCTTTTATGGGTTATGATAGTCAACATAAAGCAGTTAAACTAATGATTAGTGGTTATACTGGTTATGCTAGAAGTAATCAAGTAGAAATAGTTCCACTATCTAAGTTTATTACTCCTAAGTTGTTAATTACAGCAACAGAAGTTATAAATGTAAGAAGCGCACCTGATAATAGTGTTAATAATATAATAGGTGGAGTTAAACATGGTACAGAGCATGAATATTATCCATCAGAAACAATAAAGAATGGTAAAGGTGGCTATACATGGTACAAAATAAAACATGGTACTGAGGGGGGATATATTGCTAGTGCTGGTGAAACTTGGACGAAAGAACTAGAAAATAAGTTAAATATTAATACTTATTACAAAGTTTCAAATAATTTGATTAGTCATTATATCGATACTAAGTTATCGTGGGGTGACAGTATTATATCATTAGGAACAGCACCATTTAGATATGATAGCCCTGGAGTGAGGACATACTATTTAAAGAAAGATGTTAATTATTACAGTTTTGATGGTAATTACTTTTATACTAATATTATGACAATGTTAGATGACTATAGAAGTGGTAATTATAATAATTCAATTAATAAAGATACTCCATATTTCAATTACTTTATGTATTTACCAACCAGATCAAAAACGGCTTATACAGAAGAAACTTTTGATGGTAAGATTAGACAAAAAGGGTTTACTGCTTTGCCAACTAACCCTGAGAGTTATGTCGGTACATATGTTAATGATAAAAAGAAAACAATAGCTTATTGGATAGAAGGAAAAGACCGAACTGGGTTATCCCAAATGTATGGTATGGGCCATGCTTTTATCAATAGTCAAAATACTTATGGAATTAATGCTTTACAAACATTTGCATCAGCCTTAACAGAATCTGCAAGCGGTCAAAGTCACATTGCCTTTTATAAAAACAATTTATTTGGGATGGGGGCTGCTGATGATAATCCTGTTTTAAAGGCTATAAAATATGAAACCATAGAAGCTTCAATTATGGATTATGCTCTAGCTTTAGGTAAACCAGATGGTTACTTAAATCCTAATTCATATAAATTTGCCGGAGGTCATCAAGGAAATAAGGGCAGTGGTATTAATAGATGGTATGCATCTAATCCTTATTCTGGTGAACAACATGCTCGTGATGACTATGGAATCGATGGGGATTATGGTCGATTAGATAACTATTACAATACTTTAGGTATTAAATTAGGAAATGCTATCGTACCTGTTTATAAAAATCCTAGTACATCTAGTTCAATTATTTATCACACTAAAAATTATAAGCTTAATGCACCAATTCCTAATATACCTTATATCGTAACTGATAAGGTATATGATGAACATGGTAATGGCTTTTATAAAATACATACTGATTATGGACTAGATGAAAACCAAAACATCCTAAATAGTGCATATTACACTTTTGAAAATAGTTATGGGTATATCGAAGAATCAAACTTATATGTTCAAAACAATCAGCCAGAAATAACTGCCTCTAACATTCAAATTAAATTAGATGATACAGCTTCAGAAGTTACTAGTACTATTATTAGTAATGCTGTAGCTATTGACTATGAAGATGGTAATCTAACATCCGATATAGGTTATGACGACAGTCAAGTTGATTATAATAATAAGGGTATTTATCCTTTAATCTATACCGTAAAAGATAAGTCAAATTTTAATGTTACTAAGGAAGTTACATTAGAAGTATTAGATCCTGAAGCACCAATTATTAAGTTTACAGAAGTTAGTATTCCACAATATACTTCATTTGATCCTAATACAGGAGTAGAAGTAATTGATGCTAACATGGATGAACTAAGTGACATAACTTATACTGGTACGGTTGATACTAACAAAGTTGGTGAATATACATTAACTTATTCTGTAACTAATAAATTTGGACTAACAACAACAGCTGACCGAATCATCAAAGTTATTGCTAATGAAAGTCCTATTATAAATGCAACTAATAAAACAATTACTCAATTTGATAGTATTGATTTATTGAGTGGTGTAACCGCAACTGATAAAGAAGATGGTGATTTAACTTCATCGATTACTTATGAAGGTATTGTTAATACTAATGAAGTAGGTGACTATTCTGTTACTTATAAAGTAAAAGATAGTGTTGATCAAGAAACAACCCTAACAGTTACTATAACGGTTGAAGAAAAAGAATACCTAAAAAAGGATGGAGCATTGCATCTACAAACATTGAAGTTTAATGATAAAACAAATTTATTAGATTTTAGTGGATTCTTAAAAGTAAATGGAATTACGATTACAGATAAAACCGATATAAAGTATGATTTAGTTTTAGAAAATCAGTATGATAATTCAATTCAAATAATTGGTTTAAATCGTTGGTTAACGAAAGTTCCATTTACGACAAATAATAATGGTTATGCTTGGTTTGAAAAAAGTATCAATCTAGAGGATATTAAAGCTGGTGATTATACTGTTTATGTCCGTGCTAGAACTGGTAATTATGAAAATAAACAACTATTAAAGAATACTTATTTTAAAGAGGATATATCTAATAAAATAACACTAAATGGTCGTGGCTACCATTTTAGAAGTGATAATAATAGTCGTGATATACCATTAGAATTATTTGTTCGTAATGATGGATTGATTTCATCTAAATCACAATCAATTTTATATAATATGTATAATCAATTCTATGATATGAGTTTTAAAGGTTCCATCTTTAATTTAAGAGGTGTTTCTCATTCTATTGGTGGAAACTATGGTAGTAAGCAAAATGTAACAAGAGAACTTATTATTGAAAATATTAAGACCTTAGAAAGAGTTAAAAGAATCAATGTTGGAACAACTTCTAATAGCGCTTATAACGTTGTACTAAAAGTACCAGATGGATATTCTAAAGCAAAAGCTTGGTATGAAACTAGCTTTGATATAAGTGATTTAGAAAAAGGTAGATATGCTATTTATCTTCGTACCATAACTGGTACTATTGATGACTATGGTGAACTATATGATATTTTATTTAAGGATTTAAATACTACCTCTACTTATGAAAAAGATGGATTAACATATAAAGCCAAAATCGAACGAAACAATAATAAACGATTTAGATTAGAACTTGTTATTGAATAAAATGATATGAATTAATTATTCATATCATTTTTAGTTTTGTAAAAAGGTTAATAATTTGATATAATTAATGAGGTGATATTGTGAAAAAAATAACAATCGTTAGTATCGTATGTATTTTAATTGATCAACTAATAAAAATAATAATAACTAACAATATTACACTTAATACTGGAATCGAAATAATAAAAGATTTTTTTTATTTAAGTCATGTTAGAAATTATGGAGCAGCTTGGAGTATTTTTACGGGTAGTCGAATATTCTTAATTATTGTAGCTTTTGTATCGCTTTTTGTCATCTATTTTCTTTTAATAAGAAAGCAAGAGTTAAAACGATTTGATATAATATGTTATGGATTATTATATGGAGGTATTATTGGTAATTTATTAGATAGGATAATATTGGGATATGTTATTGATTACTTAGATTTTAATATTATTAATTATAACTTTCCTGTTTTTAATTTTGCTGATTCATTGATTGTTATTTCTGTTTTCTTAATTATTATAAAACTATTAAAGGAGGAAAAGAATGGAATATCAAATAACTGAATCCGAACAAGGAATTAGAATCGATAAATATCTAATGGATAAAATGGATATTAGTCGTAATAGAGTTCAAAAGATTATTAAAAGTGGAGATGTTTTAGTCAATGATGAAAGTGTTAAAAATGGATATATTGTTAAAGAAAATGATTTAATTATTGTTGAATATATTGAAGAAGAAACTGAGATTAAACCAGAAAAGATGGAACTCGATATTGTTTATGAAGATAGTGATGTCATAATCGTTAACAAAGATAATGGTATTGTTGTTCATCCCGCTGTTGGTAATAATAGTGGTACCTTAGTTAATGGTTTAATGGCTTATAGTAATTCTTTAAGTTCAAATAATGGGGACTTTAGACCAGGGATTGTCCACCGAATAGATGCTTACACAACAGGATTATTGATGGTTGCTAAAAATGATCATACCCATGACTTTTTAGCTGATCAATTAGCTAAAAAAACAGTCCATCGAGTTTATGTTGCATTAGTATGGGGTGTCATTAATAATGATACTGGAACGATTGATGCACCAATTGGGCGTGATCCTAAAAATCGCAAAAAAATGGCCGTAATTGCTGAAAATGGAAAATCAGCGGTTACTCATTTTAGAGTTTTAGAAAGATACAAGGAGACAACCTTAATTGAATTAAAACTAGAAACAGGGAGGACTCATCAAATAAGGGTTCATATGAATTATATTGGGTTTCCAATTGTAAATGATCCAGCTTATGGAAGAAAAAAATTAATTGATGATACTGGACAATGTTTACATGCTAAAGAATTAGGATTTATTCATCCTAAAACTAAGAAATATATGGAGTTTGATAGTGAACTACCATTATGTTTTACAAATATCTTAGACAAGTTTAAATAAGCCTTTACTAATAATTATGAATAAGATAAAATAGATATGATTGGAGGTAATTATGAGTAGTGTAGTTATGACTAAAAACGATGAAACTGCTATTAAATTGTTACATTACTTTATTGTTGAGCAAGGATATAATCCAATTGTTTTACATGGTGTTAAAGATGAGATATGGTTAGAAAACTTAAATGGCGATTATAAAGTTATTAGAATTGTTTCAAACTATATTCATAATGATGAACAATTTAATTTTGATATTTTTAAAACTCAAGAAATAGTAAAAAAGATAAAAAGAAAAACATTATCTTTAAATATAAATACTTTAAACATTTTTATTAATTTGGGTGATAATGTCCATTTAAATAAATTTGAAAGTTTAGATAATATAAATTTAATTCATATTAAGAATGAAGAAGATATTGATAAATGCGAAAGTTTAATAAAAGAATTTCCATCAATTTCTTTGAAAACTAATTTTAAAGAAAAGGGTATGGAATTGTTTGTTAAATTAACTAATGATATAAATCAAAAAGGGAAGGACGACGCCATGAAAGCAGAAGAAGTATTTTCAAAAAAGAAACCGATTATGACTTATATTTTTATTGCTATCAATACCATTTTATTTCTAGCAATGTATATATTTGGTAAAGGTAGTACGAATGCACAAACTTTATTAAATTTTGGGGCTAGTTTCCCAGATTTTATTAGAGGAGGAGAATACTATCGATTAATTGTTAGTGCTTTCCTTCATATAGGACCATTTCATTTTCTAATTAATAATTATGCTTTATATGTTTTAGGTCCACAACTAGAAAGTTTCTTTGGTAAAACAAAGTTTGCTATTATTTATTTATTCTCAGCTGTAACAGGTAATTTATTATCAATGTTATTCTTTAATGGAATAAGTGCTGGTGCTAGTGGAGCTATATTTGGTCTATTAGGAGCTTTATTATATTTTGGATATCATTACCGAGTTTACTTAGATAATGTTATTAAATCACAAATTATTCCTTTAATCCTTATTAATTTAATAATAGGATTTACCTTGAGTGGAATTAATAATGCTGCTCATATTGGAGGATTATTTGGTGGTACTATTATTTCAATTGCTTTAGGAGTTAAATATAAATCAACAGACTTTGAAAAATTAAATGGATGGATAATAACTTTAATTTTATTAGGATTCTTGATTTATATGGCGTTTTTTAGTTAAAAAATAGTTAGAATTTGTCTAACTATTTTTTTTATTTAATAGTAATAATAAAAATAATGGGTGTATAAGATGTAGAAAGGAGATAAGATATGCATAATGAATATATAACTATTAATTGTATTCTTGATAGGAAGGATAAGTTAACCTTGTTAAAATATGCCCATACTGATATTACTAAAATAAGTAAGGTATTAACACCAATAGTAGGTGATTTAATGGATCAATACTATGATCATACTAAAGATTTTCATAAATTAAATATAGAACGTAAGAAATATCAAAAATTAAAACCTTTAGTTGAAGAAGAATTAAAAGATATGGAGTTTATTAAAAAAAAGTTTATAGAATATTTTTCTAAGCCTGGTTTTAAAACAAAAGCTGATTTATTTACTTATGTTTTTGCTTTTCCTATCACCGAAATCTATTTTAATGAATATATTTATAATGTTTTAGTAGGGGCCTTGAAAGAAGACTTCAATAAGTCTTTTTGGGACAAATATAAACTATACGAGCATGAAGTTTATGGACTCAGTTTCTCTGATGTTTTTATTTTTAAAAACCCTAATGAGACGATGGGGATAGGTACAGCAGCTCATGATTTTAAGTCTTCAATTAAAACAATTAATGATAGTATAAATAGCAGGTTAAGTGAAAGTGAAAGAATTACTAACAAGTTAAATCTTATTAAAGACTTTAATATTGTTCTTAAAAACTATTATAATGAAGACTTTCCATTCTTAAATATGCCGTATCAAGATCGCATTAATGAATTAGTTGATAATATTAAAGTAGCACAGGACTTTGATAAACCTAAACAATTAATTAAAAGAAAATAAAAATAGGAATAATCCTATTTTTTTATAATTTACGATATAAACCAATTGCTTTTCCTAAAATGGTTACATTATCTAAGATAATTGGTTCCATAGTATCATTTTCAGGTTGTAATCTAAAGTATGATGCTTCTTTATAGAATGTTTTTAATGTCACTTCATTTTCGTCAGTCATTGCGACTACAATTTCACCATTACGAGCAACATTCTTTCTTTCAATGATAACAATATCACCATCTAATATCCCAGCATTAATCATACTTTCACCACTAACTTTTAATGTGAATACCTCTTTATTATTAGGTACTAAATAACTAGGTAGTGAGAAATATTCATCTGGATGTTCAATAGCTTCAATTGGACTACCAGCAGTAACTTTACCTAATAGTGGAACTTCAATAACCATATCATCCTTAGATTCAAATTCGTTATCAACTAATAATTCAATAGCTCTATTTTTAGACTCTTGTTTACGAATAAAACCTTTTTCTTCTAGATTATTAATGTGTGCTTGAATAGTAGCTGGTGATGAAACACCTAAAGCACTACCAATTTCCCTAACAGTAGGTGGATAGCCATGGCTAACAATATATTTTTTAATAAAGTTTAATGTATCTTCCTGTCTTCTAGTTAAATCATCCAAAATATAACCTCCTTTTACAGTTCATGTACATTATAGCATATCAAAAAAGTAAAGTCAAACATTTGTTTGGAATTGATATTGACACGAACAGATGTTTGTGTTAAAATTAAATCAACAAAGGAGGTATATAATATGAAAGAAGTATTAAAATGTAAAGCTGTTTGGGGGTTATTAATTTTTATGCTTAGTTTTGCATATATCGGAAGTTCACCAGTCTATAAAGTCGAAGAAGATGTCAAAGAGATTGATAAAACTATTATTTCAATGAATATTGAATAAAAACTCCTTTATTATATATTAATATTTTGTTATAATTGATATATAATAATTGGGGTGAGAATATGGAAAATCGAATTATAAATAATATTAAGGCATTAGGGATTGATATGATAAGTGAGGCAGGGAGTGGTCATCCTGGGATTGTATTAGGAGTTGCATCAATTCTGTATACTTTATATTCTAGACATATGAATGTAAGCCTTAATGATTCTAATTGGATTAATCGGGATCGTTTTGTGATGTCAGCTGGTCATGGATCAGCTTTATTATATGCAACTTTATTTATGGCAGGATTTGATATTAAATTAGATGATCTTCGTAAATTTAGAAGAGCAGGCTCAATTACTCCAGGGCATCCTGAAGTTGGAGTAACACCAGGAGTAGATATGAGTACTGGACCATTAGGACAAGGATTTGCTAGTGCTGTTGGTATGGCTTTAGGTGAAAAAATATTAGAAGAGCGAACTAAGTTTCCCCAAAAAGGTAAAGATGTCTCTTTAATTAATTACCATGTTTATTGCTTAGCTAGTGATGGTGATTTAATGGAAGGTATTAGTTATGAAGCAGCTTCATTTGCTGGTACTTTAAACTTAGATAATTTAATTGTCTTATATGATTCTAATAATGTAAGTTTAGATGGTGATACTTCAAATACTTTTATTGAAAATGTTTGTGGGCGCTTTCAAGCTATGGGATGGTATACTGATACTGTTAAAAATGTAAGTAATGTTTATGAAATAGATAAAGCAATTGAAAAAGCTAAGAAGGCTGGTAAACCAGCATTAATTGAGTTTAAAACAACTATCGGAGAAGGTTCATTCTTAGCGGGTACTCATGAAGTTCATGGTAAGGTATTAGAAAAAGATGATATTGAAAATATTAAAAGAAAATTAAATATGCCAAATGAATCATTTAATTATGAGAATGATGCTATGAATGTATTCAAAAATATGGTTATTGAGCGTGGTGCCCGTAAATATGAAATATGGTCACGTAAGTATGATGATTATGTTAATGAAGCTTTAGGCGGCGATAAAAGTAAGATTAATTACTTATTTGATTCTAGAACACCGATTGACTTAACTAAGGAAGATTGGCAATTTGAAACTAATGTCAAGGAAGCGACAAGAGTAAGTAATGGATATATTATGAATAAGATTGCAGCTTTAATTCCTAATTTTATTGGTGGAAGTGCTGATTTATCATCATCAACTAAAACTTATTTAAGAGACTTTTTAGATATTGCGGATAATCATTATGAAGGTCGAAATATTTGGTTTGGTGTTAGAGAACATGCGATGGGTGCTATTTTAAATGGTTTAGCACTAACTAATTTTAGAGTATTTGGTTCAACCTTCTTATCATTTGCTGATTATGTTAAACCAGCTATTCGCCTGTCAGCTCTAATGTCATTACCAGTATCATATATATTTACTCATGATGCAATAAATATTGGACAAGATGGACCAACTCATCAACCAATTGAACAATTAGCCATGTTACGTTCAACACCTGGGTTATTGGTTTATCGCCCGGCAGATGCCAGAGAAATCGTTGGTTGTTGGAATTGTATGTTAAATATGAATTTACCAGCCTCATTAGTCTTATCACGAAATGAAGTTCCATTATTAGATCATAGTAGTATAACTAATGTTATTAAAGGTGGATATATTGTAAGAAAAGAAACAACTCGTTTAAGAGGAGTTATAATCGCAACTGGTAGTGAAGTAAATACTGCTATTAATGTTGCTAATACTTTAATGCGTGAACGAAACATGGATATTCGTGTTGTTAGTATGCCATGTATGGAGTTATTCTTAGTTCAAGATGAAAGTTATCGTAATGAGATTTTACCAGTTGGTGTTAAGGTTGTTGTGATTGAAGCTGGGTCATCGTTTGGTTGGGATCAATTTGTTTATAATCGTAATTACTTAATCACCGTAGATAACTTTGGTATCAGTGGAACTAAAGATGAAGTCTTAAGATATTGTAATTTTGATTTTGAAACAATTAAGTCGAGAGTTGAAGGACTACTAAAATAGTCTTTTTTCTTTTATTAAGAATATAATTAGTATTGATAAAGTTAATAAAATCTAGTAAAATGATAATAGGAGGTTTGATTATATGGAATGGGGAGCACTTATTTTAGATTTACTTAAAATAATTGGACTATTACTTGTAGGTGGTGTGATTGGTTTTTTTATAGCACGTAATTATATGAAAAAATATTTAAAGAAAAACCCACCAATTAATGAACAAATGATTAAAGCGATGATGACACAAATGGGAAGAACTCCTAGTCAAAAACAAGTTAATCAAATGATGAAGACAATGTCTAAGTATATGGATTGATATGAGAAAACCAATTATAGGAGTCATTTTAAATGAGCAAAAAACCTTAACGGGTAATTATATTAGAGGAATCTATATAGATGTAAATAAAGTAATTAGTGAAAGTGGTTGCATTGCCATTGGTATATCCACCCCTCAAACTAATTCCTTTTATAATTTAGATATTAATTCAACACCGGCTATAACTGATGCCGAGTTTTCTGATATGAAGTTGTTAATTGATATGTGTGATGGTATTATATGTCAAGGTGGAGATGAATACTTTGATTGTGATTTAAAGGTAATTGATTACTGTTATCAGCAAGATATCCCTTTATTAGGTATATGTTTAGGTATGCAGACAATGTCATGCTTGTTTAATGGTGAAATGGTTGATATAGGTAGAGATAATCACAAACAAAATAAAGACTATGTTCATGAAGTTTATATCGATCCCAAGTCATTATTGTTTAAAATATTAAATGAAAGTTCAATCTTAGTTAATAGTTATCATAAATCACATGTTATTAAAACTGATTTAGATATATCAGCTTTTAGTGATGACGGAATAATCGAAGCGGTTGAAGATAAAAATAAGCGTTTTTTTCTTGGTACCCAATGGCATCCGGAAAAAATGGTTGATTATGATGAAAATGCTAAAATAATTTTAGATTACTTTTTCAATATTTGTAAGGAAAAAACTGGGAAATCAGCAAAAACATTTGACAAATTTCGACAATAATGGTAACATAACATTTGCTGAAGGGGGAGTATATATGATTAAAGGTACTTTAAAATTATTACCACAACAAGTAGAAGCATTAAAAAAAGAAGTAGAAGGATTAAACGCTCAATATCTTAAATTAGTTGAAGATGCAAAAAATGAAGACAAATTCAATGTTAGTTGTGATAGTCAAGGAATTACTGATGTAATAGATCATTCAACAACTGAAAAATTAAGTTATATTAGTAGAAGAGTAAAAGAAATTTCTAATTGTTTAAAATGTCATGAATTAGTAACTGAATATAGTAAGGATAGTATTCAAATTGGAACTGAATTTGAAGTGTTTATGAAATTTAGTGAAGATGACAAAGAACAAGGTACTTATCGACTAGTTGATGATACGATTGGATTTACTTATGAAGATAATTGTGTTTCAGTAAATTCTCCACTTGGAGCTGCTGCACATAATAAAAAAGTTGGAGACCAATTTAGTTATAAAATTCCAGCTGGAACAAATGTTGATTGTGTTATCCTTGATATCTTACCAGAAAAAACAATTGAAAAAGCAAAACAAAAAGTTTTAAAATAAAAACAAGGTCCTTGTTTTTTTTTATATA
>DHPM01000002.1:32151-32937 GCA_002410935.1 Caryophanales bacterium UBA5364 | reverse complement strand
TATCAATTATTACATAATGATGATAAAGCTAGATATGGAACACTGCAAACTAATTATGGTACTTTTGAAACTCCTATGTTTATGCCAGTTGGTACTTTAGCAAATGTTAAAACATTAACCCCTGAAGAATTAAAAGCCGTTAATAGTGCTGTTATTTTATCTAATACTTATCATTTATGGTTAAGACCAGGCGAAGATGTAGTTGATAAAGCAGGGGGCTTACATAAGTTTATGAACTATGATGGACCTATCTTAACTGATAGTGGTGGATTTCAAGTTTTTTCATTAGCAGAAAAAAAGAATATTAGTGAAGAAGGGGTCATATTTAAAAGTCATATTGATGGATCTAAGTTATTTTTAACTCCCGAATTATCAATTAATATTCAAAATAAGCTTGATAGTGATATTGCGATGAGTTTTGATGAATGTCCTCCATATCCTGTTACTAGAGAATATATGGAAAAAAGTGTTGCTAGAACCTTAAGATGGGCTAAAAGAGGTAAGGATGTTCATAGTAATCCAAGACAATCATTATTTGGAATTGTGCAAGGTGGAGAGTTTGAAGACTTACGTAAGAAAAGTGCTCTTGAAACAGTTGCATTAGACTTTGATGGTTATTCAATTGGAGGAACTAGTGTTGGTGAAGATAAGCCAACGATGTATAAGATGATTGACTATGCTATTAAATACTTACCAACTGATAAACCAAGATACTTGATGGGAGTAGGAGATCCTATCGATATCGTTGAAGGAGTTATTAGAGGGATTGATATGTTTGATTGTGTC
>DHPM01000002.1:24278-32050 GCA_002410935.1 Caryophanales bacterium UBA5364 | reverse complement strand
GGGATTGATATGTTTGATTGTGTCTTACCAACTAGATTAGCAAGACATGGTAATGCTTTTACTAAATATGGTAAAATAAACTTGAAAAACTTAAAATTTAAAGAAGACTTTAATCCAGTTGATGAACACTGTGACTGCTATACTTGTAAAAATTATACTAAGGCTTATATTAGACACTTAATAACTTCTAATGAAACATTAGGTGGTCGGTTATTATCAATTCATAATATTCGCTTTTTAATTAAATTAACTGAAGAATTAAGAAGTGCTATTAAGGAAAATAGAGTTATGGAATATCGTGAAGAATTTATTAATAATTATACAAAAAAAGAGTCATAGACTCTTTTATTTTGGTTCTTCATCATGTTTATAGTTAATTCCTACCATACTTCCAAAAGTTGCGGAAATAGTAAGAATTAAATAATAACATAAGTCCTGAACTTTAAAACCTGTTTTTAAAAATAAATAATTTAAAATTGATAAAATAACAATTACTAATAGTCCATATTTTAATCCTTCAAGCCATCCTTTATTAATACTTTTCTTTCCTAACATTAAGCCACCAATAAATAAAGCTACAATTGGTATAATAATTTTAAATATTACAACAACTTTATAACCTAAAATATTAAAATAGTTGAAAAGCGTTATCAATAAAGTTAAACCAAGTATAATCCCCGTTGTATACAGTAATGAAGTTCCTAATTTTTTCATCTAATCACCTAATAAAAAATATGCTTGTATAAAATAATTATGACTTACTCATAATATGGTAGGTGATATTATGTATTTTAATGTAATCTTTAAAACCCTATTTTTATATATTTATATTATCATTGCATACCGAATTATGGGTAAAAAGGAAGTCGGGAAACTTAGTATCATTGACTTAATTGTATCTATTTTAATAGCTGAATTAGCGGCCCTTTCAATAGAGGATAGTAGTCGTTCAATTTATTTATCAATGGTACCTATTTTAGTTTTAGTTGTAATTCAAGTTAGTGTTAGTTATTTAACCTTAAAGTTCCCAAAGTTTAGGAAGGTAATTGATGGAAATCCAACAGTTATTATTAAAAAGGGTAAAATAAATTTTAATGAGATGTCTAAGCTTCGTTATAGTATTGAAGACTTGATTACCCAATTACGAGAACAGGGTATAAAAAGTATTGAAGAAGTTGATTATGCAGTTTTAGAAAATAATGGTACTTTATCCATATTTAAAAAGTGTAAAGATTATCCAATGCCAATTATTGTTGATGGTATTATTGATTTTGAAGTTTTAAGAGATATGAGAAAAGATGTTAAATGGGTATCTGATATTTTAAAAAATAATAATCTCGCTTTAGATGATGTTTTTTATGCTTTTTATACTAAAAATAGAACTTTTATTATTAAGAGGAGTGAATTGTTATAAACAATTTATATCCTTTTTTAATGTTCTAAAAACAGTCGTAAAATCACATATCGTTACAAAGATAATATTAATACTTATGGAAATAACTAATCCCCATAATCCAATCTTTAAATAAGATAAAGCGAATAGGGAAATAGTTCTAATAAGAACACTTACTAAAGTCGTATATAAAGCACTTTTAGCTTTCCCCATTGCTTGAAGACTACTTACTAAAGGAGATTGAATATAGTATAAAATAAAAATGGGTGCTAGTACTTTTAAATATTTAACTCCTTCATTTGTATTATAAATTAGGTTGAGTGAATATTCCGAAGCAAAGGTGAAAAATAATGTAATTGGAATCCCAATCATTAAGGAAATAATTATGGCTTGAATAATTCTATCTCTCGTATGCTTATAGAACTTATTACTATAACTTCTACTAACAACTGGTATTAATGCTTGTGATACGGCTGATGCAAAGAAACTAGGTAAGAATAGTAAGGGCATTACATATCCATTAATGACCCCATATTCTGAAATAATAAAGGTATTAGAATAACCAATTGAAAGTAAAACAAAAGATAAGATAATAGGTTCAAAGAAATAACCAATATTACCAATTAATCTACTACCAGTAGTAGGTAAACTAATTCTTAAGATATCAGGAATATTACTGGGCTTGATGTCTTCTTTCTTTAATTTAAAGTTTTTGGGTAAAAAGAAAAAGAAGATGATAATAGTCGTTAATTCACTAATGATTGTTGACAAGACGATAAAAGCAACTGCAAATTCAATTCCTTTAGCAAGAAAGATAGGAATACCTATAACTAGAATAATCAACCTAACAACGTCTTCAATAATATTAGATAAGACATGAGGAAACATTTGTTGCTTACCGAAAAAGTATCCTCTTAAAATACTAGAGATACTAATAAAAGGTAAAACAAAACCCATTGCCATTAATGCATAATAGCACCGACTATCATGCAATAAATTATTGGCAATATATTTAGAACTAAATATTAAAAAAACAATAATAATCATATTAATTGTTAAAGTAATAGGAAGGGAACTAAAAATAAGGTTCTTATTATTTTTTTTGTCTTCAGATACTAATTTACTAATAGCGACTGGTAGTCCTAATTGTGCTAGCGCAATTAATAAACTGAATGTCGGTATAATCATCATATATATACCAATACCTTCAGTACCAAGTAATCTTGTCATCGTTACTTTAATAATCATCCCTAATAACTTTGTAATAAATCCTCCAACAATTAAAATAATGGTTGATTTGATAAATTTATTCTTTTTCATAATAACTCCTTTTAAAATATTAAGTTTTCATATATAATGTATATGTAGGAAATGGTAAATTTATTATGGAGGTATCTTATGGATTTAGAAATTAATTCAGTAGAAGAATTATATGAAAGACTAAAACCAGCTTTAAAAACGAAATGTTCAGAAATGAAAAGATATGGTATTACATATATAAAAGAAGAAGATATATGGAATTATTTAAAAGAGGTTAAATGGAAGAAAGCATCTGATTTAGGACTTTATGATATGGTTCGTGATGTCTTAAATACGGATAATGAATTAATTGATAATTATTTAAAAAGTAAATTAAATTTAAATAATCGAAAGATGTATTTTGAAGATTAAATTAGTAAAGGGATGAAATTGTGAAATCAAAATTAAGTAAAAACATAGGTATTATTGCGGCTATTTTAGTATTAATGGGATTAATTTTCCCACTTATATTCAATAACTTAAAGTTTGGGTTAGACCTTCAAGGAGGGTTTGAAGTTTTATATAAAGTTAATAGTATTGATGGAAGCAAAGTAACTAATGATATGGTTACTAATACATATAAAACAATATTAAATAGAATTGATGGTTTAGGAATAACAGAACCAGTTATTATTGTTGAAGGTAATGATCGTATTAGAGTTCAGTTAGCTGGGGTAACTAATCCAGAAGATGCTAGAAATGAATTAAGTTCGGTTGCTAGTTTAACATTTAGAAATACTAGTGATGAATTATTAATGACGAGTAATATTTTAAGAGCAGGTGGTGCTAAAATTGGTACTGATGCAAATGGAAAACCAGCTGTTAGTTTAAGTATTAAAGATAAAGATACATTCTATAATGTTACTAAAGGGATTAGTGAATCATCTGATCCAAAAATTGTAATTTGGTTAGATTATGAAGATGGGGTTAATTCATTTAGTAAAGAGGGATCTTACTGTGGTAGTAGTAGTGCACCAAGGTGTTTATCAGTAGCCGGTGTTGATCAAGGTTTTGCTAGTGATGTAATTATTCAAGGAAACTTTACAACTGAACAAGTAGAAAAATTAGTAAGATTAATTAACTCAGGGAGTTTACCTACTAAATTAGAAGAAATATCTTCAAAGACAGTTGAAGCATCTTTTGGGGTTAACTCATTAGAAAAGACTTTTACTGCTGGTATTATTGCAATCTCTGCGATTATTGTATTCTTAATCGTTTTATATCGTTTTGCAGGCTTTATTGCAAGTGTTACAATATTAATATATACCTTCTTAACCTTCCTAACTTTCTGGTTATTTGGCGGGGTATTAACTTTACCTGGAATAGCAGCTTTAGTTATAGGTATAGGAATGGCAGTCGATGCTTGTGTTATAAGTTTTGCTAGAATAAAGGATGAATTAAAAGCCGGTAATGGTTTACAAGAAGCATATCGCTTAGGTAATAAGAATTCTTTTATGGCTATTTTTGATGGTAATATAACAACCTTATTAACTGCTATCATCTTATTTATATTAGGTGAAAGTAGTGTTAAAGGCTTTGCTACAATGTTAATTATAAGTATTATTGTAACGATGTTTATTATGGTCTATGTACTTAGATTCTTATTGAATTTATTTGTTAAAACAAAATATTTCGATGATAAATTAAAATTATTTATTGGATTCGATAAAAGCAAGAAAAATAAAAAAGATTTATTTGCTAAAATGGACTTTATTAAACATAAAAAAGTATATTATTTAATAACCATTGTTTTAATTGTTATTGGAACAATATCATTATTTACTAATGGTTTAAAACTAGGTATTGATTTTAATGGTGGTTCTTCAATAACCATTATTAGTGAACAAGAATTACCTAAAAAGGCTATTGAAGAGGACTTTAAAACATTAAACTATGATTTATATGAATTAGAAACATTAAATGATAATAGTGTTATTGCTAAAATAAATGATTCATTAACTAATGAAGAAGTGGTTAGTGCTCAAACATATTTTAAAAATAAATATGAAGCCAGAACGGATATTGGAGTAATATCAAATATTGTTAGTCGTGATTTAATTAAGAATGCTGTTTTATCATTGATATTTGCTACAATTGGGATGATTATCTATGTTTCAGTTCGTTTCAAATTTAGTTATGCTATAAGTGGTATGATTGCTTTATTACATGATGCATTCATCATGGTTATTGCCTTTAGTTTATTACAATTTGAAGTATCAAGTATTTTTATAGCAGCTTTATTATCGATTATTGGATACTCAATTAATGATACGATTGTTACTTTTGATCGTATTCGTGAAAATATAACTAAAAAATATAAAGGTAAATTTAAAAACAAAGAACAAATTGATGAAGTCGTTAATGATAGTTTAAGAGAAACAGTAAGCAGAAATATTATTACTTCAATAACGACATTAATTACTGTTTTATCTTTAATCATATTTGGATCGCATGAAATATTTACCTTTAATATTGCAATGTTTATTGGTTTAATAGCAGGTGTTTATTCTTCAATTTTTATTGCTCCTCAATTATGGGCGGATATTAATAAGAAGAATTTTGGTAAACCAATTAAAAAGAAATGGTATGAAGAAGATGACGAAAAAGAAGAACTTAAAATTAAGGGGATTAATTCTTAGAGGGAAAGTGATAAAATGCAACAATATAATTCAACATTAACTTTTGATGATTTAAATGATAAATTAGTAACTTATGTTAATGATCCAGAAGAATTAGCATTAGTTACTAAAGCATATATGTTTGCTTACGAAAAACATTTTGGTCAAAAGCGATTAACGGGTGAAGAATATATCAATCACCCTTTACATGTTGCATATATTTTAACAGGAATATACGCTGATACAGCGACTATTTGTGCTGCTTTACTTCATGATGTTATGGAAGACTGTGAAGTAAGTAAAGAGGATATGGAAGCTAAATTTGGAGAGGAAATTACGCTTTTAGTTAACGGTGTTACTAAAATTAATCGTTTAAATTTTGTTGGTGATAATGAATCAATGATTGCTAATCACCGTAAGATTTTAGTAGGATTATCTGAAGATGTCCGTGTTATTATTATTAAATTAGCGGATCGTCTTCATAATTTAAGAACATTATGGGTTTTACCTGAAAAGAGACAAAAGGCTAAGGCTAAAGAAACTTTAGATATATTAACGCCTATTGCTCATCGTTTAGGTATGAGTCAAATAAAAAGCGAATTAGAAGACTTATCATTAAGATACTATAAACCTGATGTATATTTTGGTATCGTAGAAAAATTAAATCAATCTAAAACGGAAAGAGATAATACGGTTTTAGAAATGGAAGATAAAGTTTCCGAATTATTAACGAAACATGGTATTAAACACGAAATAAAAGGTCGTGCTAAAAGTATATATAGTATTTATAAAAAACTGGATAAAGGGCGTAAGTTTAGTGATATATATGATATATTAGCTCTTCGTGTATTCGTTGATACCGAACAAGACTGTTATCAAGTATTAGGCATTATTCATTCTAAATATCGTCCTATTCCTAAACGTTTTAAAGACTATGTAGCAATGCCTAAAACTAATATGTATCAATCACTCCATACAACAGTATTTGGTCTAGACGGGCATTTATTTGAAATTCAAATTAGAACTTATGATATGGATAAAGTAGCTGAACTTGGTATTGCTTCACACTGGTCTTATAAAGAAAAGGGAAGTAATACTAAAAGTAGTATGCAATCAGCTATGGAACAAAAACTTCAATTCTTTAGAACAATTATGGAATTAAAGAATGAAGAAGCAAATGATGAAGAATTTGTAAGACAAGTAAAAGAAGATGTTTTTAAAGATACGATTTATGTCTTTACCCCAAAAGGTGATGTTGTAGAACTACCTAGTGGAGCAACGCCAATAGACTTTGCTTATCGTGTGCATAGTGGGGTTGGAGATAAGATGGTTGGGGCAATTGTTAATAATAGTATTGTTCCTTTTGATTATGTATTACAAGATAATGATATTATAAAAATAAATACTAATCAAAACTCTTTTGGACCAAATCGTGAATGGATTAATATGGCTAAAACAACTCAAGCCAAAAATAAAATCAAAAATTTCTTTAATCGAATCGATAAAGAAGGGTATTTAAAAAAGGGTGAGGAACTACTTAAAGATGAATTAAGAAAGCGTAAAGTACCTACTAATGACTTTTTAACGGAGTATAGTAGTAAAGTATTAAATGAGTTAAAGTACTCTAATTTAGATGAATTATATATTAATATTGGTAGTAATAAGATGTCAATAACTCAAGTAATGAATATTGCTTTTAATGAAACAGCTACTAAGGAACAAATTATCTTAAATAAAACAAAAAATAAAGAAGTGATTATTCCATCAATTAAAAACGATATCCTTGTTAAAGGAATCGATAATGTTAAAATCAATATTGCTTTATGTTGTAAACCAATCCCCGGAGACCGAATTGTAGGTTATATAACAAAGGGATATGGAATTACTGTTCATCGTATGGTTTGCCCTAATATAGCTGACTTAGAAGAAAGAATTATTGAAGTTGAATGGAATAATGTTATTACAAAGAAATATCCTACTAATATTTTGGTATATGCAAGTGAAAATAAAAATATTTTATTAGATATTATTTCTAAGACATCTAATAATGAAATTACTGTTCAAAGTATTAATTCAATATCTAGTAGTGATAACTTTTTATACGATATTACTGTCTTAGTTGATGGTAAGGATAGTTTATTAAAGTTTATGGATGATATAAAATTAATACCCAATATATTGAATGTAGAAAGGATAATTAAGTAATGAGAGTTATATTACAAAGAAGTTTAGCTTCTAATGTTGTTGTAAATGAAGAAATAGTTGGTGCTATTGATGCTGGATTAGTTATTTTAGTTGGTTTTACTAATGATGATAATGAAACGGATATTGATTACTTAGTTAATAAAATCATTAATTTAAGAATATTTGATGATGAAGCTGGCGTTATGAATAAATCATTACTAGATGTAGGCGGAAGTATCTTAAGTATTTCACAATTCACATTATATGCAGATACAAGA
>DHPM01000002.1:0-24176 GCA_002410935.1 Caryophanales bacterium UBA5364 | reverse complement strand
ATTATATGCAGATACAAGAAAAGGTCGTAGACCAAGTTATATTAATGCACTAGAACCAGTTGAAGCAACTAGGCTATACAATCTATTTAATTTAAAACTAAGAGAATCTAACATTAAGGTCGAAGAAGGTATCTTTGGTGCCGATATGACAGTTAATATTACCAATGATGGTCCTGTAACTATTATGATGGAAAGTAGGGAATAAGATGCTTAAAAACAAATTAGATTATAAATTAATAAACCTAGCTATTATTGTCTTTATTATCTTTTTAATCTATCAAGCAAGTAACTTTTGGGTTGGCGTCTTTAATGTTATTACTGATATCTTTATTCCTTTTATTTTTGCTTTTGCAGTAGCATATGCTCTAAACCCTTTAGTAAATTCACTAATATCTAAAAAGGTACCAAAAGCATTAGCGATTACGATTGTTTTTGCCTTAGTATCAGGATTATTTATTGCAACAATGTTTTTAGTTGTACCCCTTTTAGTTGAACAATTATCAAGTTTATTTAATGGTATAATCACTTTCTTAGTCGAAATGTCTAATAAATATGATATTAACTTTGGACCACTACAAGCATCTTTATCCAAAAGTTTTAATGATATTATTTTAAACTTGGGTAAATATGTTTCTGATGGAGCAGTTAATTTTATTGGTATTTCACTTAGTTACTTATCAGTATTTATTATTACGTTCTCAGCTTCAATTTATTTTTTAATTGATTTAGATAAAATTAGATTAGCTATTAAAGTTTATTTAAGAAAAAAATCAACTAAAACATATTATTTTATTAGAGAATTAGATCATGCTATGAAAAATTATTTATCAGGTTTTTTAAAAATTGTCTTTATTTCATTATTTGAATATGCAATCGCTTATTTAATAATTGGTCATCCTAATGCTTTATTACTTGGTTTTTTAGCGGCTGTATCATCATTGATTCCGTATTTTGGTGGAATGTTTACTAGTATCATTGCGACCATCACGGCATCAGTCATCAGTCCTGCTTTACTAATTAGAACTGTTATTACATTCCTTGTTTTAAGTGCATTAGATAGTTATGTTATTAATCCATTAGTATATGGAAAGACTAATGAGATTCATCCAATTGTTGTCATTATCTCTGTTTTCGCAGGTGGTATCTTATTTGGTATTATAGGTATTGTTATGTCATTACCAGTTGCTATTTTAATTATAAAAACGATTGAATTTTATAAAGAAGATATCCGACAAATGATTGATGAAATAAAAGATTAAAATAATTTGAAAAGATATAATTTTATTTATTTGAATAATTAATTTTCTCAGATTTCTATTAAATGAATAATAATCTATTAAATTCAATACTATTCACTAACAAATCCATGATAATTGTTATTTGTAAAAAAAATCTAATTACTATATGATGTTTTTGAGGTGATAAAATGTCATATATTTTAAGAAATGAAAAACTACAAGAATTTATGGAAAGGTATAAGTTAGATTGTGTATCGATTATTGTGAAAATTGATCACGATATAAAAAAAGCCTATTATGTAATCGATGGTGAAAAAGTAGTAGAAACTGATTATCAACAAATGATTGAATTTATGAATAAGTAAAAGGAATACCTTTTACTTATTTTTATAAATTACTTGACTATTAGTTAAAATAAATATATACTTTATATATATTTATTATTGATTTTGAGGAGTATTTATATATGGATTTGTAGAGAAAATGTGGTTGGTGAAAACATTTAGAAGTATATAATGAAGACACTTAATTATAATAATCGTTATTCGCGTTAAGAATTTGAGTGTATAGCTAGTCTATAAAATAAGGTGGTACCACGATTTATTCGTCCTTATATTAGACTTTTTTTCATATCTAGGAGGGATAAAATGATTATTAAACCAATTAGTAAACGGCATCGTATTTTATTAAATTATAAATTAGAAGGAGAGAGAATATGATACAAAAACCAAAAGGAACTTATGATGTATATGGAGGAAATAAAGCAAAGAATATCCTCTATATCGAAAATTTATTACGTACATTAATGGAAAAATATAATTATGAATATTTTAGAACACCACTTTTTGAAGCGAGTGAATTATTTCACCGTGGTGTCGGAGAAACAACTGATATTGTTTCTAAAGAAACTTATGACTTTAAAGATCGCGGCGACAGAATGATGACTTTAAGACCAGAAGGAACAGCTGGGGTTGTTAGAAGTTATATTGAAAATAAATTATACGGTAATGCAGTTATGCCACTAAAAACTTGGTATTATGGTCCAATGTATAGATATGAAAGACCACAATCAGGAAGGTTTAGAGAGTTTTATCAATTTGGAATTGAAGTATTTGGTTCTAATGATCCAATCACTGATGCAGAAGTTATTAGTATTGCTGTTAACTTTTATAAATTACTTGGTTTAAAAGGAATAAAGGTTAATATTAATTCACTAGGTGACAATGAATCAAGAGAAAGTTACCGTAATGCTTTAATTGAATACTTAAAACCATATATTGATGATTTATGTGAAGATTGTAAAGAACGTTATACAAAGAATCCCCTTAGAATATTAGATTGTAAAGTAGATAAAGATACTGAAGCCTTAAGAAATATTCCTAAAACAATTGAATATTTAAATGAAGAAAGTAAAAAGCATTTTGATGATGTTAAAGCATATTTAGATGAATTAGAAATCGATTATGAAGTTAATCCTTCAATTGTAAGAGGTCTAGATTACTATACTCATACTGTTTTTGAAGTTGAAGCAAGCGTTGAAGGTTTTGGTAGTCAAAATGTCTTATGTGGTGGCGGAAGATATAATAATTTAGTTGAAACTATGGAAGGACCAGCAACCCCAGGTGTTGGATTTGCTTTAGGAATGGAAAGACTTCTAACGGCTTTAGAATTTGAGAAAATTGAATTAGATTATGATAAAGGAATTGATTTATATATTATTCCAATGAGTGAAAATGAAAAAGCTAAAGCAATGAGTTTAACCCAATCATTACGTTTAAATGGTTTTAGTGTTGATACTGACTATATGAATCGTAATTTAAAAAATAATTTTAAGCAAGCAGATCGCTTAAATAGTAAATTTATTGTTATTGTTGGTGAAGAAGAAGTAACAACTAAAATTTTAACCATTAAAAATAACAGTACGAAAGAAGAATACAAAGTTAAGATTGATGATCTTATTACTTTTATGGATGAAATGATAGGTGAGGACCATGAGTAAAGTATTAGAACTAAGAAATGTTTTAAATAACCCTCTTGAATATGAAAACAATGAAGTTGTTTTAACTGGTTGGGTTAGAAATCATCGTAAACAAAAAAGTGTTGCTTTTATTGATTTCTATGATGGAAGTGTTTTCGATAATATTCAAATTGTTTATAATGAAGAACATCCTAACTTTGAAGAATTAAACAAAATTCATATTGGTTCTTCAATTAAAGTAACTGGTAAATTAATTAAATCAGTAGGTTCTGAACAAGATTATGAAATAGAAGCAATTGATATTGAATTGTTAGGTGATTGTCCTGAGGACTATCCAATTCAACCTCAACGATATACAAGAGAATATTTACGTGAACAAGCTTATCTTAGACCTAGAACCAACTTATTCCAAGCAATGTTTAGAGTTAGAAATGTAGCTACAATGGCTGTTCATTCATATTTTCAAAACGAAGGATATATCTATACACACACCCCTTTAATTACTGCTAATGACGGTGAAGGAGCAGGGGAAATGTTTAGAGTAACAACTATGGATCTTAATAATATTCCGTTAAATGAAGACAAGGAAATTGATTATCAAGAGGATTTCTTTTCAAAGAAAGTTGGACTAACCGTTACTGGTCAATTACAAGGTGAAGCTTTCGCTATGGCATATCGTAAAATATATACTTTTGGTCCAACCTTCAGAGCAGAAAAATCTAATACGAAGATTCATGCTGCTGAATTTTGGATGATTGAACCAGAAATTGCTTTTTGTGATTTAAATGATTTAATGGGAATTCAAGAACAATTTTTAAAATATGTTATTAAATATGTTTTAGATAAAGCACCAAAAGAAATGGCCTTTTTAGATAAGTTTGTTGAAAAAGGATTAATCAAACGCCTTGAAGACATCATTAATAATAACTTTAATAAAGTTACTTATAAAGAAGCTATTGAACTATTACAAAAAGCAGATGTTAAATTTGAATTTAAACCAGAAATGGGTCAAGATATTGCTAAGGAACATGAAAAGTATCTAACTGAAACATACTTTAAAACACCAGTTTTTATTACTAATTGGCCAAAAGAAATTAAAGCCTTTTATATGAAACTTGATGAAAATAATGAAACAGTTGCTGCTGTTGATTTACTAGTTGCTAAAGCTGGTGAATTGATGGGTGGTAGCCAAAGGGAAGAAGATTATCATAAACTAATAAACAGAATGAAAGAACTAAATATTAAAGAAGAAGGTATGGAATGGTACCTTAACCTTAGAAAATATGGAGGATGTGTTCATTCAGGATTTGGTTTAGGGTTTGAAAGATTACTAATATTTTTAACGGGAGTTGATAATATTAGAGATGTGATTCCTTTCCCAAGAACTTATGGTAATTGTGAATTTTAAGGAGGAATTATGAAACAAGTATTTAATAATAATTTAAATATTAAGAATGTTGGTGAAACAGTAAATTTAAAAGGGTGGGTTGCTAAAAAAAGAAACTTAGGTGGATTAATATTTATTGATTTAAGAGACCGTAGTGGAATTATTCAATTAGTAATTAAACCTGATAATAAGAATTATGAATTAGCTGAAAAACTTAGAAATGAGTATGTAATCGAAGTTACTGGTATTATTACTGAACGAGAAAATAAAAATAGTAATATTGCAACTGGTGAGATTGAAGTTAATGTTACGGATTTAAGTATTTTAAATGTAGCTAATGAAATCCCTTTTGAAATAAATAATGATACAACAGCATTAGAAGATACTAGATTAAAGTATCGATATTTAGATTTAAGAAGACAAACATTAAAAGATAATATTATTCAAAGACATAAAATTGCTGCATCAGTTAGACAATATTTAAATAGTCTTGATTTTATTGAAATTGAAACACCAATTTTATGTAAATCAACTCCAGAAGGGGCAAGAGACTATCTAGTTCCTTCTAGGGTTAATAAAGGTAACTTTTATGCTTTACCACAATCACCTCAAATATTTAAACAATTATTAATGGTTAGTGGTTTTGAAAGATACTATCAACTTGCTAGATGCTTTAGGGATGAAGACTTAAGAGTTGACCGTCAACCGGAATTTACTCAAATCGATATTGAAATGAGTTTTATTAACGAAGAAGATATTCAAAATATGTTAGAAGGTATGATGGTTAAAGTATTTAAAGATATCAAAAATATCGATATTAAAGTACCTTTTAATCGTATGATATATGATGATGCTATAAGATTATATGGTAGTGATAAACCTGATACTAGATTTGATATGTTAATTGAAGATATAACTGAAATATTTAGAAATACGGATTTCTCATTATTTAAAGATGTGATTGATAAGAATGGTATTATTAATTGTTTAGTTGTTAAGGATGCTGCTTCAAAGTATTCTAGAAAAGATATTGAAGCACTACAAGAGTATATTAAAACATATAAAGCAAATAATTTATTTTGGTTAAAATATACTGAAACTTTTAGTGGAAGTATTGCTAAAAATATAAGTGTAGAAGAACAAACTAAATTAAAAGAACAATTAAAACTTACGGATAATGATTTGATTTTAATTGTTGCTGATAATTATAAAACAACGAAAGTAAGTTTAGGTAACTTAAGACTAAAACTAGGTCATGAACTTAATTTAATTGATCGTAATAAATTTAACTTTTTATGGGTTATCGATTTCCCACTATTTGAATATAGTGAAGAAGATAATCGTTATTATGCTTGTCATCATCCATTTACTTCTCCAAAGGATACCGATATTGATAAGTTGATATCAGATCCAGGTAATTGTTATGCTAAGGCCTATGATATTATATTAAATGGATATGAAGTGGGTGGCGGAAGTATTAGAATCCATAATCGTGATATTCAGTTAATTATGTTTAAAGCGTTAGGATTTACCGAAGAAGAAACACAAGAAAAATTTGGTTTCTTACTTGAAGCCTTTAATTATGGAACACCACCACATGGAGGTATTGCTTTAGGACTTGAAAGATTAGTTATGATATTATGTAATACCGATAATATTAAGGACGTTGTAGCATTCCCTAAAACAGCTAGTGCATCATGTTTGATGACAGAAGCACCAAACTTTGTTTCTATATCACAACTAGATGAACTAGGTATTAGTTTAAAAAAATAAAAAGGTTTTAAAACCTTTTTTTGTACATAAAAAGTATCTCTAGTGAGGTACTTTTATATTATCTAAAATATAATATATTTATTAAAACTATAGACAGTATCATTTATTTGAATATAAACATAATATTTACCACTAAGACCTTCATTATTAATATACTTAGTAACATTAATACCATTTTTTGTTTCTTCTTCATTGAAGATATCAATGCACATAGCTGTATATGGTCGTTTAGAAATAATCATATTATATGTTTTTTTATCAAATGGATTATCTAAGATTACTTTAACTTTATCAGTCTTTTTAAAACGTCCTTTAACAACTAAACGATCTTTTTCTTTAGTAATATCAAGATCATATTTATTTATAACACCGTTTGCTTCTTTTTTAAAAATATTAATTTTATTTTTATCAGTTTTAGTTATACCTAGACTTCCTAGTCTAAAACCAATACCAGGTTCATATTCATCATTAGCATATAAACTTAATTTTTCAGCACGATAGTAATTACCAGGTAGTTTTAGTTCATATATAACTTCATTATTTAATATTTCAACAGTTGTACTATCTAACACACTTCCTTCATTGAAAGCAGCTGGTGTATTAGATGTTTGTCCATTTATTTTACCATGACCACCAGAATGAATTAAGTAACGATTATTATCAATATAATCAACATCTGATATATAAGGAGAGTAGAAGTCTGTGCCTCTTTCTTTTCCGTATTGCCATACTTGTGAAATCGTCATATTATTTTGATTAATTTTATAAATAACACCACGACTATAATTATCATTAGCACTTATAAAATCTTCTTCAATTTTAGAACGATTATTACCATTATCAAAAATAAAGATATCACCATTTGGTAAAGTCATAGCGGCATGTTGTGCCCATTGCCATTCTAAATCATTAGTTGGAGTAAAGAAATATTTCTTCATATCATCACTCCATGTTGTACTATCTCCAATAATCCAGTTTAATTTATCAGTATCATAATTAATATTAATTACAGCATCTTGATGTCTTCCTGATAAAGTAATTGAATTAGTTTTCTCATCAAACCAAACAGAATTATTATGGAACCAATCATAATTAGTTGAATATGGACTTAATCCTTCATCCCTAGGTAAAATATCTTTTAAATCGATTTCTTTAACTATTTTCCCCGTTGTTCGGTCTATTTCCACAATATAATCTTCAACTGTATTATCACTAAACTTATTAGTAGCAACTAATAAATTACCATCTTTCATTTCAAATACATCATGATGATAGCCACCAGGTAGGGTATATTCAAAATATATTTTTCCTAATAAATCCATCTCTACCATACCAACCGTATAATAAGGAGGATTAATTAAACGATCACTACCTAATAATATATGTCCATTATTCAAGCGATTAATGTCCCATGCGTAATTATTAGTTGTATACCATCTAACATCACCATTAACATCATAAGCAGTTGTATAACCACCACTAGAAGAAGGGGTAACAAAGTATAATTCATTATTGAGTTTATCCTTATTAGCTTTTACATATTCCGGTAATAAGAATCCTTCAGGTAGTGGATCAGTTTTTATATAAATAGGGTAATCAACTTCATTAACTGTAATAATAATTTTATTATTAGTGCCTGGATATAATCCATAGATTGGTAAGATATGAACATTGGTTGTTTTAAATGAATTAACGAATGTAGAATGTTCATCTTTACCAGTTATCGTTACCGTTGGACTAGTAAAATCATTTGTTTCAAAAATAACCAAAGCGGTTAAAGGAGATATTTTATATGGATTAATAATAACCTTAGGATTAGCTACTGTATATGAAGTATCTTTTAAGAATTCTTCTTCAAGTGCTAACTGAGTATCAAAAATATCATCACTTTCTTTAATGGGTACTACTTTTCCTATATTTTGATAAATAAGAATTGATAAGAGACATGCAATAACAATTAAAGCAATAAATTTATATTTTGTTTTCATGGTTTCCTCCTAAATTAATCTAATTTCATCTTCCAAATAGAATGGACGTTTTTTATTGATTCGATCATAAAATAAAATGCCATCTAAATGATCTATCTCGTGTTGGAAAGCAATTGCTAGTTCTTCACGAGCTCTAATACTAAATTTCTTTAGATTTTCATCTAATCCTTCAACTGTTATTCTGGCATATCTTGGAACATGTCCATCAACATCACGATTAACACTTAAACAACCTTCACCAGCATCAGCAGCAATAATTTCCTCTGAATGACTTACAATTTTAGGATTAATCATTACATAATTATGAAATTTGCCATCTTCATACTCGTGAACAATCACAATTAATCTTTTTAATATCCCTAATTGAGGAAATGCTAACCCCATACCAGGTCTTAAATCATATTTTTTTTCATATTCTTCAATTTGACTATAAGTTAGTTGATCTATCATCCTTTGAACTAATTTTTTTTCTTCTTTAGTTAAAGGTTCCGTTATATCAACGCTTTTATTTCTTAATATTTTATTAGATTCATCTAATATTTCTAACTCTTTAAACATAATAACCACCTAATTAATTTTAACATAAATAAATGAAAAAAGGAAGATATCTTCCTTTTTTATTGGACCCAACTACGGGCACCTAAAATTATTACAAGTAATATAAATAATACTAAAACGATTGCAGCTCCAGAACCTCCGCCGCAGCCAACGCCATAACCAAAGTTTTGACCACATGGATTGCAGCAAGGGTTATTATATCCGTATCCACCATAACCTCCATAGTAGTACATATATTTCCCTCCTATCTAGTCATAATATATTATTAAAAATATAAAGATTTGCTTATATGAATAACCCATTTTATATTTTTTAATCTTTAATTTTTATATATAATATGTTATTATATAATATGTAAGGTGATAAAATATGAAACTACAAATTCGGAAATTTAAAAACAATCTAAAAGACATGGATAAAATATTATTAGTCGTTGTATTAATAATGGTTTTATATGGTTTATTTAATATTCTTACGGCTTCAAGTCGTGAATCAGTAGTTAAATATAATAATAGCCTTTATTATTATTTTAAACAGCATGGGATTATGCTTTTAGTTTCATTTATAGGGAGTTTAATTATTGTTAATATTCCAACTAAATACTATAAATTATTTGCACCAATTGGTTTATTTATAATTCTTGCCCTTCTTTTTTATACAGCTTTCTGGGGAATTGATGTTAGAGGTAGTCGAAATTGGATGAATTTATTTGGTAAAAGAATTCAACCGAGTGAGTTTTCTAAACCAATTCTTATTGTGGCCATGGCTATAATGTTTGAATTATTCAGAAAAATATTTAAAAGTAAAGATATTAAAAAAAGATACTTTGTAATATTTGCAATCATATGGGGGACTGCTATTGCTATGGCAACTTTTATCTTACTTCAAAGAGACTTTGGAACGATGGTTATTGTTATGTTTATTTTTGGTATTATGTTTATTGGAAGTCCAATTAGTAAGGAAGATAAAATAAAAACAATTACTACTATATTTGTATTATGTGTATTAGCCGTTGGAGTTATTTATATTAAAAAGGGTGAACTATTTAGTGCTGAACAGTTAGACCGTATTCAAGATTTTAGTCGCCCTTGTCAAAATTATGAATCAGGAGGATATCAAATTTGTAATGGGTTTATTGCGTTAAACGACGGTGGTTTAATGGGATTAGGAATAGGAGATAGTAAACAAAAGTATTCATATATTCCTGATCCTCATACCGATTCCGTCTTTGCGATTATTGGTGAAGAATTAGGCTTACTAAAAAGTAGTTTAATTTTTATAGGTTATATTATTATCTTATATCGCATTTTAAAAATAGCTTCTAAATCAAGTACCGTTAGAGGAAGATATATTTGTATAGGAGTTGCAGCTTACTTATTTATTCATGTCTTTATTAATTTAGGTGGTGTTTTAGCAGTTATCCCGTTTACAGGTGTTCCATTACCATTCTTTAGTTATGGAGGAACATTCACAATATCACTATTATGTTCACTGGCTATGGTCGAGAGAGTAGCTATTGAAAATAAAAACAAACGAATTAAAATAACTAATTTATAATATTTTTAAAGGGTTTCAATTATATAAAAAGATATATTAATAATGAGGAGGTAATATGAAAAGAATCATTATTAGTATCTTTTTTATTTCAAGTATTTTTGCTAGTAATCTTATCTTTAAAGAAAAACAAGTACCAATTGTTAATGATTTAATTAAAGTAGAAATTAAAGGTGCTATTAGTAAACCAGGTGTCTATCAATTAAAAAGTAATAGCCGTGTTCAAGATTTAGTAGATGTGAGTGGTGGATTAAATAATAATGCTGATATCAGTATTATTAATCTTAGTAAAAAGTTGGAAGATGAAATGGTTGTTATTATTTATAATAAAGAAGAAATAAAAGAAATGGTTAAGGGTAACACAAGCATTAAATATATTGAAAAAGAATGTATATGTCCAATGTTAGAAAATGATGGATGTTTTGATAACTATATAACAAATGAAGAAAGTATTATAAATGACACTGGGAAAATATCATTAAATACAGCCACCATTGAGGAATTATTGACTTTACCGGGGATTGGTGAAACAAAAGCCAAAAGTATTATTAAATATCGTGAGGAAGTAGGTAGTTTTAAAAACATTGAAGAGATTATGAATATTAAGGGAATAGGTAAAACCACCTTTGAAAAGTTCAAAGATTATCTTACTCTTTAGTATCATAGTAAGTATATATACTTTTTATATTGTAAATAATAATGTATACCATAGTCAATATACTGTCGATAGTAAACAAGTTAGAGGTTATGTATATAATATTAAAAGAAGTAAAAATAAAACGACGATAACATTAAAAAATAAAGAAAAAATCTTAATTAATTATTATGAACCTATTTCGTTACAAAGTGGTGACTATATAGAAGTAATTGGAACTTTTAATAAACCACCAAGGAATAGTGTTTTTTCTTTATTTAATTATCGTAATTATTTATTAAGTCAAGGAATATACTGGATTATTAATGATGCCGAAATAACTAAATTAAAAGATAACAATAGTATTATTTATAAATATAAAAATATTATTATTAATAAAATAGATAGTATTGGTAATCCTTATATAAAAACATTCATTTTAGGTGATATCAATGGAATTGACGACCAAGTAATTAAAAGTTACCAATTAAATGGAACGATTCATATCTTTTCGGTCTCTGGAACTCATATAACTTTATTATCCTTTATATTATTAAAAATATTTAATCTAATTAATAAAAGAGAAAACATTAACTATTTTTTAGTAATAATAATATTATTCTTTTATCTTTTTTTAACAACATTCTCACCACCAGTTATTAGATCAGTATTATTATTTGTGTTATTAACTATAAAAAAGATATTTAAGTTAAAGATAAGTACTTTAGATATCCTGATTTTTATATGTTTTCTTTTATTGTTAATAAATCCATATTACGTTTATCATTTAGGTTTTAAGTTTAGTTTTATTATTAGTTTTTATTTAATTTTATGTCAAAAATTAATTGCGCAATATAAAAACTATTTTATCCAATTATTTATGGTATCATTTATAGCTTTTTTAGCAAGTATCCCTTTAATGATAAATAACTTTTTTTATATTAGTTTATTAACTCCTATTTTTAATATTTTTTTTGTACCATTAGTATCAGTAATAATATTCCCTTTATCATTAATAACTTTTATTTTTCCATTCTTACTTCCTCTTTTTAATTTATCAATAAAAATATTAGAAAGTTTTTCATTGATTTGTTCTAAATTTACTTATTTAAACATTATTTTAAAAGATGTACCACTTTATATTTATTTTCTTTATTATCTATTAATTACTTATGTCTTAAATCAAATTTATAAAAAACGATATCAATCATTAATACTATTAGTAATTAGTATCTTTATTCATACTAATCTAAATTATTTGAATAAGGATCCAACTTTAACCATGATTGATGTTGGTCAAGGAGATAGCATATTGGTTACATTACCTAACAATAAAGGTAATATTATGATTGATACAGGAGGTATTCAAAACTTCTATGGACCTAATGACTATAGTATTGCACTTAACACAACCATCCCATATTTAAAATCTAGCGGGATTAAAAAAATTGATTATTTAATTTTAACTCATGGGGATTTTGATCATATGGGTGAAGCTATTAATCTAGTTAATAATTTTAAAGTTAATCATGTTATTATGAACAGCGGACATAATAATGAGTTAGAATTAGAACTGATTAAAGCATTAGATAAAAAAGATATTAAATATCAATTCTTTAATCGAAATATATTAAAAGTAGATAACTATATCTTTCATTTTTTAAACAATAAAAATAAAAATGAGAACGAAGATAGTTTAATTATCTATACTAAAATTAACAATGTGAATATCCTATTAATGGGTGACGCAGGAATTAGTAGTGAGGAAGAAATAATCAACACATATAAGTTAGAAACAATGGATATACTAAAAGTAGGACATCATGGTTCTATTACTAGCTCAAGTGAAAAATTTTTAGATATAATTAAACCATCTTTAGCACTAATATCAGTAGGATTAAAAAATAGATTCAATCATCCGCATCCAAATGTTATAGATAGATTGTATGATCAAAAATCATCTATTTATAGAACAAGTGTAAATGGTAGCGTGAAAATAATTTTAAAACCGAAGATAAGCATTTATACTTGTTATTAATGTTGTACACTAATATTAGTGTTTTATATAGATGGGAGCGTGAGCTCCCTTTTGTGATTGACAATATTTTAAAATTAAACTATAATTTATTATAGCTTAATAGACAATAGATAGGGTGTTTTTTATGAAGAAAAAAGGATTTACATTAATAGAATTATTGGCCGTAATTGTTATATTAGCAGTTATTGCAATTATCTCAGTACCCATAATAACTGACTTAATTAATAAGTCTAGGTATGGTGCTTTTGGAGTGACAAAGAAGAATATTGAAAGAGCAGCTGAACTATATCACGCTAAAAATGCAGATGATTTAGTATGGGATGGCGATATTAGTTATGTGACGATTGGTACTTTAAAAAATAAAAAATTCTTAAGTAATAATGTTGTTAGTACGTTAGATAGCACTAGTATTAACGATGATACAAAAGTCTTACTTTATCGCAAGGGAAGAAAAATAGATTATTCACTACAACTTTATGATGAACAATTTTTTGATTGGTATCAAGGACAAATGGTACAAGCAAGTAAGAAGGAAGATATTACACTTCCAACCAATATTGGAGATAAAGTAACTATTGATTTAGAAACACTCATGAGTAAAGGTTTAATTGATGAATTGAGACTACCTTTAGAACTAGATAGTAGATGTGTTGGTTATGTTGAAATAGAAAAAACAAACGATAACTATGAATACAATGCTTATGTCGATTGTCTTCAAGGAGCAAGTACCTTCGCCAGTCATTATGTAAGTTATGGTGGTAAATATATAGATGATTTTTTTAATGTAAAGGAAACTAGTGATGGTGGTTATATTGCTGTAGGTAGTAGTAATTCAGAAGTTATAACTAAGTATGGAACGGGCAATAATGGTGAATATGATGCTATTATTGTTAAGTTTAAGGCTGATGGAACAGTTGAATGGAGCCGTAATTTTGGTGGTTCTAATAATGATTATTTTTATGGAATTGAAGAAATACCAGATGGTTATATAGCTGTTGGATATACTTCAAGTAATGATAAGGATATTTTGGATTATAAAGGTGGTCCAAACGACGGAATAATTGTCAAGTATAATAAGCAAGGTGAAGTTACTTATAAAAAGAGTTATGGTGGTAGTGGGACTAATGGTAGTGAAATATTTCAAAATGTTTTATACGATGGTGAGCACTATCTAATAACGGGAGTTGTTAATTTAAGAGTATTAGATGGGGATCATACTGGTGACACATATGAAAATGGTGCGTTACAATTAATTATTTTAAAACTGGATACTGATTTTAATATCGTTGTTAAAAAGTTATATTCAGGCTTAGGATATTGTTCATTAACTAATTTTAAAGAAATAGAAAATGGTTATGTAATGATTGCTAACGTCAGTGGAAGTAGTACTGAAGGTAGTATTTATACATTAGATAAAGACTTAAATATTGTTAAGGATAGTCAGTTTTCCGGAGGTGACTTTAGCAAGGTAACTTTTAATGATTTCGAAATATATCCAGATGGATATATAGTTGGAGGGTACAGCAAGTCATCAGAAGGTGATATGGAAGGTTTAAGTAAAGCTAATAATAAATTAGAAGATGCTATTATTATTAAATATGATCTTGACTTAAATCTTGTTTGGAAGAAGAGTTTTGGTGGAACATCAGATGATTCATTTAATTCATTAGAAATAATTAATGATAATAAAGTAGTAGCAGTCGGATATAGTAGATCAACTGATATGGATATGCAAGGATTAGTAACTGAAACAAACGGATATAGTAATGCTATTATGGTTGTTTATAATACTGCTGATGGAAGTATTAGTGATAAGAAGGTATTTGGAGGAAGCAATCTTGATGCTTTTAATGCTATTATAAAGACCAATGATAATAAATATGTAATGGCAGGAAACACATATTCAAATGATATTAATTTAAAGAATTTTAATAAAGGTCATAGTGATGCTATTTTAGTTAGTTACAATAATAACCTTGAATTAGAAAAGACTTTTCAAGAACCAGTTGTTATTATTGATAAGCTAAAGACAATTGTACCTAATTATGGAACTACTTTAAGTTTTAGATATGATAAAATTTATACAACCAATGATCCAACTAAAGATTTAGTTGGATGGTGTACTAATGGTAATATTAGTGGTAATAATAATTATGATTATGGTCATTGTTTAAGACCGTTTAATAAAAATGATAGGAAATTATTAACTAATATTGAAGCAACATCTACAAATAATAAAAGAGTTTATGCTGGTGAAAATGAATATACAATTGATATATCACCAACTGATTTTAGAAACTGGCATGTCATTGATTTTTATTTAATAAATACGGGAGCAGTTGAAATATCAAATTTAAAATTAAAATTTAATGATGGGGCTGTTTTCAGTGTTGAAAATGCTATTAGTAATAACTATATTGAACCATTAGTAATTGCTTCTAATTACATATTATCAGCACCATTTTCTAATAATACATTTCCTAACTCTATTAATTTATTAAAAACTAATGGTAATCCAGGGAATGCTACATATCCGGCAATGCTTGTAGTACTAAAACCTAAAAAACGATTGACAAGTATAATCTTTACTAGCTCGGTAGATATTCATGCTAGTGTTGGCTTTAGTGTTTTAGAACTTCTTAATTTTGATATGTCGATAACCCCAACTGAATAATAATAGAAAAGATTCTAATATTAATATTAGGATCTTTTATTTACAAAAAATCTATAAAATGATATGATAAAAACAGGTGATAAGATGAACAAAAAGGGATTTACATTAATAGAATTATTAGCCGTAATTGTTATATTAGCGATTATTGCAATTATCTCAGTACCAATTATTACTGACTTAATTAATAAGTCTAGATATGGTGCTTTTGGAGTGACCAAGAAGAATATTGAGCATGCAGCAGAACTTTATTATGCTAAAAATGCTGATGATATATTTTGGGAAGATAATATTAGTTATGTAACAATTGGTACCTTGAAAAGTAAAAAGTTTTTAAGAAATAATGTAGTTAATACTTTAGATAGTACAAGTATTAATGATGATACTAAAGTACTTTTATATCGTAAGGGAAGAAAAATCGATTATTCATTACAACTTTATGACGAACAATTTTTTGATTGGTATCAAGGACAAATGGTACAAGCAAGTAAGAAAGAAGATATTACACTTCCAACCAATGTTGGTGATATAGTAACCGTTGACTTAGAAGTATTGATGAATAAAGGATTAGTCGACGAACTAAGACTACCTTTAGAACTAGACAGTAGATGTGTTGGTTATGTTGAAATTGAGAAGACCGCTGACAACTACGAATATATTGGATATGTAGATTGCTTACAAGGAGCAAGTACATTCGCCAGTCATTATGTAAGTTATGGTGGTAAATATCTAGATAACTTTATTGATATAATAGAGACTAGTGATGGTGGATATATCGCTGTTGGAGAAAGTAATTCAGAAGTTATAACTAAATATGGAACTGGCAATAATGGAAAATATGACGCAATTATCGTTAAATTTGATTCTAATGGCAATGTTGAATGGAGTCATAATTTTGGTGGAACTAATAATGAAATTTATCATAGTGTGGCCGAAGTACCTGACGGATATGTATCGGTTGGTACCACTTCTTCAATAGATGGTGATTTAGAAAATATCTATAAAGGAGGAACCTTTGATGGCATGGTTGTTAAATACGATAAACAAGGGAAATTATTAAAAGCAGTTACCCATGGAACCAGTGCAACAACATATAGAGAATTAATATCTAAAGTAATATATGATGGAGAAAATCTTGTGATGGTAGGAGTAATTAATGTCAATGCAAAAGATGGTGATGCAGAAGGGCTAGTTACTGAACTTACAAGTGAAGTAAGTGTCATAGTAAAAATGGATAAGGATTTAAATATAATTTGGAGAAACCTTTTTGGTGGAACTAGATTTGATTATTTTTCATCATTAAAAAAGACTACCGATAACGGATATATTGTAGTAGGATATAGTAATTCAAATAATTATGATATGGAAGGCATTGGATATACAGATTTAGCTCGTAGAGAGGCTATTATAGTAAAATATAATAATGATGGTACTGTTCAATATAAGAACTCTTTTAAAGGTAGTAATCAAGATTACTTTTATGATGTAGTTGAAGTAAATGATGGATATGTAGCAGTAGGTACAAGTAATTCAACAGACTTAGGTATGCAAAACTTAAATAAGTCTGACAATGGATATTTTGATGCAATTATTGTTAAATTTAATAAAAGTTTATCAAATGTTATTTGGGCAAAAAGTTATGGTGGAACATTTGATGATTATTTTAATGGTATAACAAAAACGAATACAAATGAATTAATAGTAGTTGGAAATAGTCGTTCTACGGATATGGATATGTCTAGTATTACAATTTCTTCTAATGGTTATAGTAACGCTATTATTATTAAATATGATTCTGCTGATGGTAACTTATTAGATAAAAAATCATTTGGTGGAAGCAATAGTGAAATTTTTAATAATGTTATAGCAAAAACAGATAACAATTATGTAGTAACTGGTCAATCGTTTTCAGTTGACGGAAATTTAAAAAACTTTAATAAGGGTCATAGTGATGGAATATTAGTCAAGTATGATAATAATTTAAATTTAGTTAAATCATTAAAAGAACCAGTAATTTTAATTGATAAATTAAAAACAATTGTTCCAAATTACGGAACTAATATAAATAATAATTATGAAAATATATATACTACTAATAATCCTCAAAATGATTTAGGAGCATGGTGCAGTGAAAATTCGAATTATGGTCTTCAATATAATTATAAATATGGATCATGTTTAATACCTTTTAATAACGATGATATAAAACAATTAACTAATAATGAAACAATCAATGGTCTTAAAAAGGTATATCTAGGTGAAAAAGAATATAATATTGATATGAATCCTGATAATAACTATAATTGGCATTTAATATATATGAATTTTGTTAATTCATCATGGGTTGAACTTTCAAACTTTAAAGTTAAATTTTCAGATGGATATGTAAGTAGTATTGAAGATGCAACTAAAAACGGTTATCTTGAACCATTAGTAATAGTATCAAACTCAATTTCTCGTCTTCCAATAGGTGATAATCGTTACTTTTTTCCAACACCAGTAAATTTAATTTATACAGACGGTACTACGGGAAATGGAATAACGCCATCTATTCATATACTTATCAAACCTAAAAAAAATAAATTAACAAGTATTATTTTCACTTCAAGCAAAGAAACTGAATCTGATGGTCTTAAGATAAGTGAATTACGTAACTTTGATATGTCGATAACCCCAACTGAATAATAATAAAAAATGACTCTAATATTAATATTAGGGTCTTTAATTTTATTTACAATTTTTTTATAAAATGATATGATAAAGATAGGTGATAATATGAACAAAAAGGGATTTACATTAATTGAATTATTAGCCGTAATTGTTATATTAGCAATTATTGCAATTATCTCAGTACCAATTATTACTGACTTAATTAATAAGTCTAGATATGGTGCTTTTGGAGTGACCAAGAAGAATATTGAGCATGCAGCAGAACTTTATTATGCTAAAAATGCTGATGATCTATATTGGGAAAATAATATTGCTTATGTTACTATTGGTACTTTAAAAAGTAAAAAGTTTTTAAGAAATAATGTTGTAAACACATTAGATAGTACTAGTATAAGTGATGATACTAAAATACTACTTTATCGCAAGGGAAGAAAAATCGATTATTCTTTGCAACTCTATGATAAACAATTTTTTGATTGGTATCAAGGACAAATGGTACAAGCAAGTAAGAAAGAAGATATTACACTTCCAACAAAAGTTGGAGAAACAGTAACTATTGATCTTGAAACATTGATGAGGAAAGGTTTAGTCGATGAATTAAGACTACCATTAGAACCAGATAGTAGATGTGTTGGGTACGTAGAAATAGAAAAAACAACTGATAACTATGAATATAACGCTTATGTTGATTGTCTTCAAGGAGCAAGTACATTTGCTAGTCACTATGTAAGTTATGGTGGTAAATATATAGATGAATTTACTGATGTAATTGAAACTAGTGATGGCGGATATATTGCCGTAGGAAGAAGTAATTCAGAAACAATAACCAAATATGGTAATATTGGTAAAGGTAAATACGATGCCATAATTGTTAAATTTAAAAGTGATGGAACTTTAGAATGGAGTCACAATTTTGGTGGGAGTAATAATGATATCTTTAATTCGGTTGTAGAAGTAAGCGATGGTTATATAACGGTTGGTCAAACTACTAGTAATGATGGTGACATAACTGATTATAAAGGCGGAAATAATGATGGATTAATAGTGAAGTATAGTTTCCAAGGAAATGTCGTTTATAAAAGAAGTTATGGTTCAAGTAGTAAAGTTTCAACTATTGAAACCTTCAATAAAATTATAAATGATGGATCAGATGTATTAATTGTTGGTCATATAGCTGTAACAACCAAAGATGGTGATTTAGCTGATGTAACTGATGTTGTAAATTATGATGAAGGAATCATTTTAAAAATGGATTCTGATCTTAATGTATTATGGCGTAAATTCTTTGTGGCTGAAGTTGAAGATCGACTTTCAAATGTAATTAAAACAACTGATAATCATTATGTGATAGTAGGTTATTCTAATTCTAAAAAGTATGAAATGGAAGGTATCGGTTTTGATACTACAACATACCAACAAGAAGCCATCATTTTAAAATATGATTTAACAGGAAATCTTTTATTTAAAAATTCCCTACGAGGCAGTGAATATGATTATTTTTATGATGTTATTGAAGTAAGTGATGGATATATAGCAATTGGCCATAGTAATTCATTAGATTTAGATATGGAAGGAATTAGTAAAGCTAGTAATAAATATAATGATGCCATAATTGTTAAGTTTGACAAAAACTTAGAAAATATATTATGGAAAAAAACTTTTGGTGGTAGCGATGATGACTATTTCTATGGTATTGAAAAAGTGAATAATAATGAAGTTATTGCTGTTGGATATAGTAAATCTAAAGATATGGATATGCTAGGAATATCTAATGCAGCCGAAGGTTATAGTAGCGCTATTATGATAAAATACAATACAACTAATGGTAACGTTATTGAGAAAAAAGTATTTGGTGGAAGCAATAGTGAAAGGTTTAATAGCTTATATAAAACTAGTGATAATGAATATGTCCTAGCAGGTAGTAGTTATTCTAATAATTATAATTTAAAAAACTTTAATAAAGGACATCAAGACGCTATCTTAGTAAGTTATGATAGTAATCTTAATTTAATTAAGGGATTCCAAGAACCAGTTGTATTAATCGATAAGTTAAAAGAAATAGTAACTAATTATGGAACTAGTTTAAATTTAAAATATAATAGTATTTATACAACTAATGATCCTACTAAAGATTTATCGGGTTGGTGTAGTACATTAGAACCATATATAGAAGGTAATACAAGTAATTACTATTTTGGTGAATGCTTAAGACCATTCAATAATGATGATATTAATAATTTAGTGGAAAAAGAAGTAACTAACGGTCTGAAATTTTACCTAGGAGAAAAAGAGTATAAGATAACTAAACAACAAAAAAATAATTATAATTGGCATCTTATTTCTGTTACTGCTTATAATAGTGGTTCGTTATCTTTTAGTAATTTAAAATTAAAGTTTGCTGATGGATATATAGGACATATAACTGATGCAATTGATAAAGGTTATATTGAACCAATGACGATAGTTAATTCAAGAGTAACAACTAGTCAACCGTTCTTATTATTACCAACGGTAATTGATATAATAAATGAAAATGGAAATACAGGGAATGGGTCTTCTCCAAGAATGTTTATTCATATCAAACCAAAGAAATCACGATTGGTTAGTATTTTCTTAACAAGTAGTAGGGATGCAGCAGGTAATAATGGTATAGCAATTCAAGAACTATGTAATTTCGATATGTCAACTACAAAGACAGAATAAGGACACTGTAAAAATCTCTACTATTTACAGTAGAGGTTTTTATTAATTGTGTAATTGAATAATGTAACCCGTAAATGGGAAAATATATATAGGAGTGGTTTTATGAGAAGAAAAGGATTCACATTAATAGAATTATTAGCCGTAATTGTTATCTTAGCGATTATTGCAATTATCTCAGTACCAATCATAACTGACTTAATTAATAAGTCTCGATATGGTGCTTTTGGCGTAACCAAGAAGAATATTGAGCGAGCAGCAGAATTATATCATGCTAAAAATGCTGATGATTTAGTATGGGATGGCGATATTAGTTATGTTACTATCGGTACATTAAAAAGTAAGAAATTCTTAAAGAATAATCTAGTTAATGCATTAGATAGTACTAGTATTAATGATGATACAAAAGTCTTACTTTACCGAAAAGGTAGAAAAGTAGATTATTCGTTGCAACTTTATGATAAACAATTTTTTGATTGGTATCAAAAAGAAATGGTGAGAGCAAGTAAATCGGAAGATATTACACTTCCAACTAATGTGGGAGATAAAGTAACCATTGATCTTGAAACTCTAATGGGTAAAGGTTTAGTTGATGAATTGAGATTACCATTAGAGTCTGAAAATAGATGTGTTGGATACGTTGAAATCGAGAAAAAATCAGATAACTATGAATACAATGCATATGTTGACTGCCTACAAGGAGCTAGTACATTTGCCAGTCATTATGTAAGTTATGGTGGAAAATACATGGATGAATTCACTGACGTTATTGAGACTAGTGATGGTGGATATGTAGCTGTAGGTAGTAGTAATTCAGAAGTTATAACTAAATATGGCAATACTGGTAAAGGTAAATATGATGGCATTATCGTCAAATTTAAAAGTGATGGAACTTTAGAATGGAGTCATAACTTTGGTGGAACTAATAATGATCACTTTTACAAGGTTGCTGAAGCAGATGATGGCTATGGAGTAGTTGGAAGAACTTCATCAACCGATTTTGATTTAGCTGATGCTAATTATAAAGGTGGTAATGATGACTCATTATTAGTAAAATACAATAAGCAAGGTGAAGTCACCTATGTTAGAAGTTTTGGTTCTAGTGGTGGTAATGGGTATGAAGCATTTAATGATATATTGAAAGTTAATGGTGGTTATATTGTTGTTGGTGCTACTAATGCTACTATAAAAGATGGAGATCAATCAGGTGTTACCGGTTTAGGAGGCTCGAGTGAAGGTATTATCATTAAATTTGATGAAGGCTTTAATATCACTTGGAAAAGTTATTTTTCAGGGAGTTTAGCAGAATCATTTAGTAGTGTCAGTGCAGCTAGTGATGGTGGTTATATCACAGTAGGAGCTTCTGAATCAAAAGATTATGATATGACTGGCATTGGTTATACTACTCCTGGTTATCAAACTGAAGGAATAATTGTTAAGTATGATAGTAGTGGTAGTCTACAATATAAAAACTCATTTCGTGGTTCTAGAACTGAAACATATAAAGATGTCGTAGAAGTAGATGACGGTTATGTTGCAGTAGGTTATAGTCAATCATGTGACCAAGATATGGAAGGAATATGTAAAACAAGTGTTGGTACAACTGATGGAATAATTGTTAAGTACGATAAAACACTATCAAATGTATTATGGAAAAAAACATTTGGTGGAAGTAATAATGATTATTTTATGCAAATTTTAAAGGTGGCTAATCAAGAAATAATTACTGTTGGTTATAGTAATTCTGAAGATATAGATATGAATGGTATTGCTATTTCTAAAGATGGATATCGTAATTCTATCTTAGTAAAATACAATACAATAAATGGCAATGTAATTACTAAAAAAGTATTTGGTGGTACCAATACTGATACATTCAATTCAATAATTAAAAATAGTGATAATACTTATATTATTGCTGGAACAACATTCTCTAATAACAATAATTTGAAAAACTTTAATAAGGGTCATAGTGATGCAATCTTAGTAAATTATGATAACAACCTTAATTTAGTTAAAAAGTTCCAAGAACCTGTTGTTATTATTGATAAATTAAAAACAATTGTTCCTAATTATGGAACAAGTATAAGTCAAAGATATGATAAAATATATACTAGTAATAATCCAGAAGTTGATTTAGGTAATTGGTGTACTTCAATTACAACTCTTGAAAATAATAGTAATTATTTAAATGGTACTTGTTTAAGACCACATAATAATGATGATATAAAGAAATTAATGATAATTGAATCAGCTGGAGGAAAAAGAGTATTACAAGGGGAAAAAGAATATGTAATTGATATTAATCCTAATAATATTTATAATTGGCATAGAGTTAATATTCAACTCGCTGGTAGTACAGGATATGTTACATTATCTAATTTTAAATTGAAATTTGCTGATGGATATGTCGGAAGTATTAGTGCAGCTATTGGTGATGGATATATTGAACCATTAGTAGTGGTCGCTAATACAATAAGTACAAGACAACTTGGATTTTATCCAACGATAATGGATATTATAAATGTTGGAGGTAGTACTGGTGAAGCTAGTTATCCAGCTATGTTTATTATATTAAAACCTAAAAAATCAAAATTTGTTAGTATTACATTAACAGCCAGTAAAAATTCTGCTAATTTAGATGGATTAATGATTGAAGAACTCCGCAACTTCGATATGTCAATAAATCCAACTGAATAATAATAAAAAAGATTCTAATATTAATATTAGGGTCTTTTATTTTATTTACAATTTTTTTATAAAATGATATGATAAATGTAGGGTGATAATATGAAGAAAAAGGGTTTTACATTAATAGAATTATTAGCCGTAATTGTTATCTTAGCGATTATTGCAATTATCTCAGTACCAATCATAACTGACTTAATTAATAAGTCTCGATATGGTGCTTTTGGCGTAACCAAGAAGAATATTGAGCGAGCAGCAGAATTATATCATGCTAAAAATGCTGATGATTTAGTATGGGA
>DHPM01000001.1:72340-72469 GCA_002410935.1 Caryophanales bacterium UBA5364 | reverse complement strand
TTGGATTAGCGATAACTTTATCAAAAACAGTTGTTTTACCGCTGTTATCATAACCAACATAACCTGGAGGCGCTCCAAATAATTTACTAACGGTATGGGCTTCTTTATATTCACTCATATCAATTCTAA
>DHPM01000001.1:62614-72174 GCA_002410935.1 Caryophanales bacterium UBA5364 | reverse complement strand
TTTTACCAACTCCGGTTGGACCAACAAGAAGAAAAACGGCTTTAGCCCCTGATTCTTTAGATACACCAAAATCAGCAATTTTTAATCTTTGAATAATATTTTCTATAACAACATCTTGACCTATGATTTTATCTTTTAACATCTTTTCTAAATCAAGGTAAGATATCGTTATATTCTTTTTTGCTTCTAGCAGTTTAATTTCTTTTACTTCTGTTTTACATCTTCCTTAGGTAGAAAATATTCAGGTTCAATAATCATTTTCCCTTCGTCTTTAAAAACAAAGTAATCTAGTAAATCACATATATCAATCCAGTTAGCTTCAAAATCAGTTAACGTTAATTCTACAATTTTATCAAAGACAACTTTTTCATATAATTCTAGTTCTTCAAAGAATAGTGGTTCGCCTCTTATTTCTGTTTGATGAACTAACTTTAATTCGGAATATTTTAATAAATCAATTACTTCTTTACTTGCATCAACGATCTCTAAAAAGATTCGCATATAACAATTATTGATTACTTTCTCATTATAATTGATACTACAATAACTTTCTGCATCAAGTGATTTATTAGCACCAAACTTTAAAATATTAACTATCTTTTTACTATATCTTATAAGTTCATCAGCTTGACCTTGATTAGCCTTTTCAATGTACTGATTCATATTACTATCAAATTTTTCTAATAAGGGTTTTAAAATAGGGCCTAATAATTTTTTATCTTGATGAATTAAATTAGCAATCCCAAAATAAGTAATTAAAATTTCCTTTCGTAGATTATATTTATCAAAATATTTGATATTGTTATTCATGTTAGTTGTTGATGATTTTAATTCTGTCATCAAATAAAGAAAGGGATTAAATGAAACTGTACTATCAATACTAAATAACCCTTGTAAATCATCATTAGTAAAACCACTCATTTCAAAAGTTTTTAATAATTCTTCAGTATTTATTTGTTGTGCATCAAGGCAGTCCTTTAAAAACTTTTCACTTATGTCGAGCATCGTTGTCAATCTCTTAATATCATCGTTTCTTACTTCCTGCATAACCAAATCCTCCTAATTATCTTTATTATATCATTGATAATTTTAAATACAAAGTTTTTTGATAAAATTTGAATATTAGTTAAAATTAATAATTCTATCCCATATACTTAATTGGGATGTGATATATGTTTATTAAGTTACTTAAGTATTTATTTAAAGACTTCTATTTGTTTACTGCTGCCTATAGTAATAATGTCTTTCCTGACCCCTTACCTAAAGATGAAGAAGAACTTTATATTGAGAGAGCTCGGTTAGGTGATAAAGAAGCTAGAAATAAATTAGTTGAGCATAATTTAAGATTAGTTGCTCATATCGTTAAGAAGTATGATCATAAAAAAGAAGAAGTTGATGACTTAATTAGTATTGGAGTAATTGGTCTTATAAAAGGAATTGACAGTTATAGTTATAAACATGGGACTAGAATTACTACTTATTGTGCAAGATGTATTGAGAATGAAATTCTCATGTATTATCGTAGTGACAAGAAGAATAATAAAAATATTAGTCTTAATGAATCAATTGGTTTTGATAAAGATGGGAATGAGATAACTTTCTTAGATATTTTAAAAACACCTAAACCAGATTTTGCTTTAGATATTCATAAACAAAATAATATTGATTTAATGAAAGAATATTTTCAAATATTAAATCCACGAGAACAAGAGATTATTACAAGAAGATATGGATTAAATAATGAAAAGGAAGTTACGCAAAAAGAGATTGCCGAAGAACTTAATATATCGAGAAGTTATGTATCTAGGATTGAAAAAAGAGCTTTGACGAAGATGTTAAGGGAATTTATTAAAAATAAAAATAATAGTGATTAACTATTATTTTTTATATTCTATATATTTATCATTTATTTTTTCAAAGTCTAAAATATCAAAAAAGTTTTCAATATATAATTTCTTATTATTTTGATAGTTTAAATAGTAAGCATGTTCCCACATATCAATGGTCATAACTGGATAGTAATTATTTAAGTATGGTGTTAACTGATTACTCATACTAATAATTTCAAGGTCATTATCAGGATTGATAACTAAGAAGGTATAACCTGATCCTTTTAAAGCCATCGCTGAATCCGTAAATTGTTGTTTAAAGTTATCATAACTTCCATATTTACTCATAATAGCTTCTTTTATTTCTCTTATTGGTTGAGTATTCCCTTTATCACTAATACTATTCCAATATAATTCATGGTTAATCACACCACCTAAATTAAATAATAAGTTCTCAATATCATTTTCTTTAAACATATCAAGGTGACGAAGTAATTCTACTTTTGAATAATTCTCTTGATAATTATATTTAGCCAAGATATTATTTAAGTTCTTTAAGTAATTTAAATAATGTTTATTATAATGTACTCCCATTGTATGGGTATCAATAAATGGTTCTAAAGCATCATAACTATATTGTAGTTCTTTTTTCTTATACATATAAACCTCCTATATCATTATATTATAATTTTAATTTTTTAATCTTATTTGGATTATTATCTATTTTATTTTTGTTTAATTCAAAGACAAAATTTGAATTTTGTCCATCTATCTTACCATTAGTATTTCGAACATGTTTTATGACATCTTTTTCAAGTAAAGGGATAATCATACTTTTATAAATATCTAATAATTTTCTTTTATCATTAATACGATTATATAAAGAAGCAAAATCATTAACGGTTTTAATACCTTTCATAGATAATATATAATGTAGGGTTTGGTAATCTAAACTAGTTAATTTAGAACTAATACTACTTGCAATCCCATGCATAATATATTCCTTTTCTAATTCTACTTTGACATTTTCCATCATGAAATTTATAAAATAACTAATATTACCATACTTTTTAACATCTCTAATAACTAAATAATATTTATTTTTTTCTAATTGAATAGCTCTATTAAAAATAACATAAGGATATACTTCATTATTAAGTAAATACCACATACTAGTTGTTCTACCAGTTCTACCATTTATATCATAATAAGGATGGATATATACCATATAGTAATGCATTATTTGAGATTTAATATAGTAATCAGTTGGTGTTTTAAAGTTGTTATTGCTATTGATATAATTAAAAAACTCATCCATATATTTTTTTATTTCATTTGGATTTAATCCCATATCACATTTAGAATCTAATCGATTAGAAAAATAAATATAAACATCATCTTGACGATAGTATTTACCCATATGATCTAAATCATAACTACTTAGTAAATCAGTAGATAAAATATTATATAGTTCTTTTAGATGTTCTTGATTAATCTCTTTCTTTTCTAAAATGTATTTGTACCCATAATACAAATTTAGAATCCTTTGTCTTTTTTTGGTATCTTTAATACTTTGGTTATTATTAATAACATCTTTTACTATTTCAACATCGTCTCCATACCCTTCCACAATATTATTAGATTGAATTTCATGTGACAGTAAGACTTTCTTAGAAAACTCACTACTATTCATATACTTTTCACCATCTAAAAATTGTTCTAGTTCTTCTTTTAATATTTGAAAACGATCACTATTAATATATAATTTTCTTTTTCCTTCACATTTTAAAGGAATATTAACTCTTGTCATATTTATCACTCGGAAGTTATTTTAACATAACTAGATAATTTAAGCAATTAATTTGCTTCTTCGATTTGTAAATACTCTTCCATTTTCTTTTTAGCTTTACCTCGTAGAGGACGACATTTAGTATATACTTGCTTATCTTTTAAAATGGCTTCACTCATGGCTCGACATCCACTAAAACCACATGCACCACAATTATAACCAGGAAGTAATTCTTCAATCTCTTTTATATTAAGATCCACTTCATTTAATTTAGCATCAACATTAACTAAAACATAAGCTAAGATTAAGGCTAATACCGTTAGAATAACAATACCAATCATTTCTTGCACCCTCCGCAACTATCACAATTACCACAACTATTATTTTTTGAATATAAGAAAATAGTTAAAAAAGCTAAACTAATTAATAATATATACGCAATCATAAGTATCGAGCGAATACTAATGACATAATAGCTGCTGTTAAAAGTGCTATTGGAATACCACTAAAAGCTTTAGAGATATCACTAGTTTCTAACCTTTCTCGGATCGTTGCGAAAATATAAATTACTAATAAGTATCCTAGGCTACTACCAAAACTAAAGACTAACATTTGAGTAAAAGTAAAATCATTATTAATATTTAATAAGGTTATTCCTAATACTGCACAATTAGTTGCGATTAAAGGTAAATATAAACCCATTGTTTGATGTATCTTTGGTAGATACTTCTTTAGTAATAATTCCATTAATTGAACCATTGATGCAATTACTAAGACAAACATTGTTGTTCTTAAATAAGTAGTATTAGTTGGTACTAAAACATAGTAATAGATTACGTATGTAATAATACTTGATAAGGTAACAACTAACATAACTGATAATCCCATATGAAAAGCATTTTTCTCTTTATTTGAGGCTCCTATAAAAGGACATATACCTAAAAATTTAGTTAAGATAATATTTTGGGCTAAGATACTAGATATAAATAAACTAATGAGACTCATGTTTCTTACCTCCTCTTAACTTAGTAAATAAAGCTACGAAAAAGGCTAAGGTAATATATGCACCAGCTGGTCCTGACATAATATTCATTGGGAAAAAGTTAGTTGTAGGTAATGTATATACGGCTTTATATCCGGTTAACGATGATGTTGCATCCATTAAAGTAATCGTTCCTGAACCTAATACTTCCCTAAAGAAAGCAATAATCATTAAAGCGACAGTGTAACCTAGTCCAATCCCAATCGCATCTAAAACACTTGTTTTAACGCTTTCCTTACTAGCAACTGCCATAGCTCTCCCTAGAACAATACAGTTAACTGTAATAAGTGGTAAATAAATACCTAAGATTGAATTAAGTACTGGTACATAAGCTTGTAATAATATTTCAATAATCGTAACAAAAGTACTAATTATTAAAATATAAACGGGGATACGTACCGCATCTGGTACAATATTCTTTATAATTGATATAACCAGATTAGAAAACACTAAGATAATTAATAAACAAAGTCCCATTAAATAAGCATTTTCAAATTTAGTTGTAATAGCTAAAGCGGGACATAAACCTAATACTAAAACAAAAGTAGGATTTTCTTTAATAATTCCATTTAATATTGTTTTCATATAACCCTCCTATTTAGTTATTGTAATAACGATATATATAAGTAGTGAACAAATAAAAGCCGTAAGCGTTAAGACTAAAATACCTTGTAATTTTTTATTTTGCATAAGTTTCCTCATAGTCACTTAAAGTATTGATTAACATTTTCTTAATTCCATTTGAAGTAAATGTTACTCCACTTACCGTATCGACTCCTTCTAAATTATCTTGTTCACTTAATAACTTATTAATATAATCTACTTCTTCTACCTTAGGGTAAAAGTCATCTTTTACTTCTAATATTTCAATACTTACAGCTTTACCATCTTCAATTACTATTTTTCCTTTAATATTTCCAGAATATCCTTTTTGAGTAACTAAATAAGTAACGGTATTACCAGCTTCCGTAGCACTTATAATATTATAATTAGTATCTACATTAGGATCATCTACTTGTTTAAACTTGTTCCCAATCATAAGTCCAAGTGATCCAATTAGAATCCATGAAATAATGAAAGGGATAATAGCATGTTGGAATTTAAATCTTGATTTAGCACCTATTTTATCAATAATGAAGATTAACATATTCATTGTTAAAATACTTGTTAATACCCCTTCTGGATATGGAGTTAAGAATCTTAGTACTACTGTTAAAATACCTAAGAGTAAACCATATAAGACTTGTCCGATGGGAGTTGTTGGACTAGTAACAGGATCGGTTGCCATGAATACTGCTCCAAACATTAAACCTCCACTAAAGATATGAAATAATGGAAACCAAATACCTAAACCATTTAAGTTACCGATTAAAGCGGTCATAATAAAGACCGTTAAAACGTAGACAAATGGTATTTTCCATTTGATTGTTTTAGTAAATGCTAGAAATAGAAAACCAATAATACATAGTAATGAACTAGTTTCCCCAACAGCACCAGGAATAGTGCCAATAAAGAAGTCCCATAAGTTTCCATATGGTTCTACTAATGTTTCATAACTACCTATTTCCGCTATTGTACTAGCGTTAGTTAGTGGTGTTGCTCCACTAATCGTATCTAACTCATAATTATTTAAATAACCCCCATTATTAGTTATAACTAATGAATAAGCCGTTAAAATAAATAAGGCACCAACTAAAGCTGGATTAAAAATATTATTACCAAATCCACCAAATAACATCTTCCCTACGATAACAGCAATTGCTGAACCTAACATTAAAATGGAAATTGGCGTATTAATTGGTAAGATTAATCCTAAGAAAATACCTGGTACATAACCATAAGATATTTTAATAAAATCTTTTATATTAGGATACTTATTTTTTAAAAATAATTTAGTAAATATAATTTCAACAGCAAATCCAGTAAGCGATGCTACTAGAATAAAGAATAATGGATAAAACATTCCGATAAAACTAGTTGCTCCTTCAAGATAAGGAATAATACCATTTTTATAAAAAGCAAAAGCAATAATTGGTAATAACGCTATTAAAAGATTGATCATCAACTTTGTCGTTGAATCTTTATATTTTATATATGGTCCAATTGGACTATTAAACTCTTTCATATTATCCCCTTTCATTTAATTTCTTTTTACCTATTTTTACAAATTGTCTTATATTTATTTTAGCTGGACAGATATATGAACATAATCCACATTCAACACATCTATCAGCATTATAACTATCTAAGTCATCAATATTATTTAAACTATCACGGATTAAAACAGGACATAGTTTAGCAGGACATACTTGAACACATTTGCCACATCTCATACATTCGGTACGAGTAGGTGGTTCAATATTCTTTAAAACTAAGACACAATTCATATTAGGGCTTACAACTAGGTCATCCGTAGGAAGAGCAATTCCCATCATCGGACCTCCTGCTACAAAAACAATTTCTTTATTTCGTTTGTATCCTCCAATATTTTCAATTACTTCACTAACTGGTGTCCCAATTTTAACTAAAACATTTTGTGGTTCTTTTAACATTTCACCAGTAAAGGTTACAACTCTTTCAATCACTGGTTTATCTAACTTTAATGCTTCATATATAGAGAATACTGTTGATGCATTAACAACCACAATCCCCTTTTCAATTGGTAAGCGGTCATATGTAACATCTTTGACATCTTTAATTAAAGTTCTTTCCCACCCCATTGGATACAAGTTAGGAACATTAACTAACTTGATCTTTAAATATGTTCCTAAAAAGTTTTCTAATAATTTATTTAAAGTAACATTACTTTTTTTAGTAGCAATAATAGCTTCATCAATATTATTGATTTCAACAATAGCATCAATCGCTTCTAAGATTTCTTCACACTTTTCTTTAAATAACATAAAGTCAGCTGTAATATATGGCTCACACTCAACAGCATTGACAATTAAAGTATTAATTTTCTTATCGGTCTTAAACTTAGCATAAGTAGGAAAGCCTCCACCACCTTGTCCAATCACTCCATGATTTAATAAATTATCTAAAAATTCTTCTTTAGTAAATTTATTAATTGAAGTACGAGGAGTAATTCTGTGTTCCATTTTTTCTTTAAAGTCATTTTCAATAACAATACATTTTACTTTTTCACCATTTAAATAAGTATGTTCTTCAAACCCGATAACTTTACCACTAACACTAGAATGAATAGGCATTTTATAAGTACCTTTTCTTCGACCTACAACACTACCTTTAAAAACATAATCATCTTTTTTTACTAAGACGGTTATATTCTCATCATTACTACTGATTAAAGGAATATAAACCTTTTTAGGCTTATTATATATATATAACTTTTTGGTAATTGACATTTTTTTATTTTTAGGTAATTTTACTCCTGACATTGATATCAGCTCCTATCATCTTAATTATACCTTTTTTCACTAAAAATTAAAAGGTGTAAACGTCTACTTCTGTATATAAAAACAACCCTATCGCTGTAAATAAGGATTGTATTTTTTTTCATAACCTAAATTAGTACTTGGACCATGACCTGAATAAATAATAATATCATCGTTATATTCCATTATTTTATTTAAACTATTTACCATATCCTCATAATTAGCTGTTGGAAGATCATATCTTCCAATTGAACCTTTAAAGAGAAAGTCACCAACAAACATTACTTTCTCTTCTTTAAAATAAAAAGTAATTGAATCGTTTGTATGTCCTAATGTATAAATAACTTCAAATTTAAAATTATCTATTTCATATTCTTTTTCCATTAAATTATTTTTTGAATATACAGGAACTTGATAAGCATTCTTTAACTCATTCATTACCCCGATATGATCAGGATGATGATGTGTTATTAAAATGCCAACTACTTGTAAACCATCAATTGCCTTTACTATTTTTTTGAAGTCAGCACCAGGATCAACTATTAAACAATTATTTTCTTTAATTATTAGATAACAATTAGTATCTAAAGAACCGACAACAACTGTTTGTATATTCATTATAATCCTTTATTAATACGGCGTAATGCATCAATCTTATTTCTTTGCATTGCCCCTAAATCCTCATTATTATTATTCATATTATCGTTAGTTTCACGATGATATTTAGCAATATATGATTTTTTTAATTCAGGTCTAGTTGTATCCAACATCTCTCTTTTGATATCTGTTATTTCTCTTCTACCACCAATTGAATCATTATTATCTCTTATCTTTCTCATTGGTGTTCCCATGGGATTAAAATTAAATGGTTTTTGTATCATATTATCACCTCTCCATTATTTCTTTAACTGGTTTATAACTAGTTCTGTATCCTTCTACTAAACCATACTTATTGATTGCTTCTATGTGTTTCTTAGTGGGATATCCTTTATGTTTACCAAATTCATACATTGGATACTTTTTATCCAAATCATACATAAGTCTATCACGAGTTACTTTAGCTACGACGGAAGCTGCTGCGATACTAATACTTTTAGCATCCCCTTTTATAATCGAAGTATGCGGAATATCAATATCAAGTGGCATAGCATCAATTAAAACATGCCCTACTTTAATTTTTTTATTTACCTCTTCAATTGCTAACATCATTGCTTTTTTAGATGCTTCATAAATATTAATTTCATCTATCTCTTTAGCACTAACCATACCAATTCCATAAGCTAATGCGTTATTAATAATATATTCATAAAATTCATCACGTTTCTTTTCACTTAATTTCTTAGAATCATTTAATCCTTCTAATATAAAGTTTTTAGGTAATACGACACAAGCAGCTACTACAGGACCAATTAATGGACCTCTACCTACTTCATCGACACCCCCTATATTTATAATCCCTTTTTTATATAATTCATTTTCATATCTGTATAAATCCATACTAT
>DHPM01000001.1:62206-62508 GCA_002410935.1 Caryophanales bacterium UBA5364 | reverse complement strand
GTGTATAAATCCATACTATTACCTCATCCTAATTATATCAAAAATATCAAATAAAGAAAATCTTAATTACCTAGACACTCAAATATTACTTAAATTTGACACTTTTTAAACAATAAAAAATGATAGTTAATACTATCATTTAATTATTTTATTTCTCCATTGATATTATATTTAACAATAATTGAATCCTTACCACCTTTATTTAATCCGGTTAAATCTCCATTAGTTGATTCACTATCACCGACAACAATATAACCATCAAATTCAAGTTTAATATTTCTAAAATAGTCGTGACCACTTCC
>DHPM01000001.1:21324-62085 GCA_002410935.1 Caryophanales bacterium UBA5364 | reverse complement strand
TTCTTCCATAATACATTACCATTTGTATCATATTTTACAATAATAGCATCATAACCGCCTTTATTTAAGCTAGTTAAGTCTCCATTAGTTGAAGTACTTCGCCCTACTGTAATATAACCATCACTAACCTGTATTACACTAGAAAATTCATCATTAGAAGTCCCACCATAATTTTTCTTCCATAATATATTACCATTCTTATCATATTTAACGATAATAGCATCATTACTACCTTTATTTAATCCAGTTAAATCCTCAGTAGTGGAATTACTATAACCTACTGCAACATGACCATCACTAACAGATATTATATTATTAAATCGATCATTATAATTTCCACCATAATTTTTCTTCCATAATACATTACCATTTATATCGTATTTAACGATAATAGCATCTTCAAAACCTTTGTTTAATCCAGTTAAATCTCCATTAGTTGATGCACTACGTCCAACTACAATATAACCATCACTTACGGAAGCAATATTAGAAAAGTAATCAACTTCTCCACCTCCAAAATTCTTTTCCCATAATATATTACCATTTCTGTCATATTTTACAATAATGCCATCTCTATCATTTAATCCTCCTAAACCTCCAACAAGTCTTCCACTTTCACCAACCGCAACAGAACCATCGCTAACTGAGATAACACTTCGGAAAAAGTCAGGAGATTCTTCACTTAATACTTTCTTCCATAATATATTACCATTCTTATCATATTTAACGATAGTAGCACAATAACTACCATTTTTTAATCCAGCTAAATCACCATCTGATGATAAACTACTACCAACTACAATATATTCATTAGTTGCTGAGGCTGCAACCTCACGAAAATAATCATAAGTAGTTCCTCCAAAATTCTTTTTCCATAACACATTACCCTTTATATCGTATTTTGCAATAATGCCATCATGAAGTCCTCTATTTAATCCCGTTAAATCTTCGTTTGATGAATCACTATAACCTACTATAATATATCCATCATCTACAACTACAACATCTTCAAAAATATCTTCTGTACTTCCACCAAAAGTTTTATTAAATGTTATAGCTGAATTAATATAACATTCTTCACATGTTATTTCTTCATATGTATATTCATATTTAGAATATTCTTCATTATATCCAATATTAATACAACCATTCATTTTATTATTACTATTTCTAGGATCAATAATTTCTGATTGTTCGATATAACCCGATGATATTAACTCCTCTAAACTTAAACATGTACATCTTGTTTCTGATAACTTATCTACATTTTCGATTGACCAGTCTTTAGCTTTTGATTCAATTATTAAAACTTGTGAATCATATAATCGTTCTTTAGAATTTTTAATTAGTGTAGTAATTGAAGGTATTGCAATTAAACCAATTATTCCTATTAAAATAATAACTCCAAGTAATTCTATTAATGTAAATCCTTGTTTCTTTTTCATATTCCACTCCTATTATTTACCATATTATACCAAAATATGACATATTAAACAATATAACAAAAAAAAGAGAAATTTATTCTCTTTTATTTAACAACAATGTTAACCATCTTACCTGGAATCGTAATTACTTTAATAATTTCTTTTCCATCGATATACTTTTTAACATTTTCAATAGTTTGGGCTATTTGTTCCATTTCTTCTTTTGGTGTTTCTGTAGAAATAGTTTCTTTACCACGAACTTTACCATTAACTTGAACAATCATTTCATATTCATCATCGATTGTTTTATCTTCATCATAAATTGGCCAACTACTATAACATAATGGTTTACCTAATTTATTTACTTCATTTATTTCTTCAGTAATGTGTGGTGCGATTGGGTTTAAAAGTGTAACTAAAATTAGTAGATCATCTTTAGTAATTGAATCCATCTTTTCATAAACATTCACCATAATCATTAAAGCTGAAATAGATGTATTATATTTCATATTTTCAATATCATTCGTTACCTTTTTAATTGTTTTATGAACTAAGCGTTCATTAGTATAACCTTCTTTATCATTAAGCTTTTCTTGTAGTCTCCAAACACGATCTAAGAATCGTTTACAACCTCTTAATCCATTAATACTCCAAGCTGCTTCTTTTTCATAGTCACCAATAAACATTTCATAAGTTCTTAAAGCATCTGCTCCAAATTCAAAAACAATATCATTAGGATTAATAACATTACCCTTACTCTTACTCATCTTTTCACCATTAACGCCTAAAATCATCCCATGAGCCGTTCTAATTTCAAATGGTTCAGAGTTAGGTACTAATCCAATATTGTGTAAAAATTGATTCCAAAATCTTGCATAAAGTAAGTGACGAGTAGCATGTTCCATACCACCATTATACCAATCAACTTTTCCCCAGTATTTTAATGCTTCTGGCGATACAAATTCTTTATTGTTTTTAGGATCCATGTATCTTAACCAATACCAACTAGATCCTGCCCAGTTAGGCATGGTATCTGTTTCTCTTGTTGCATCAGCTCCACATTTAGGGCATTTAGTATGGACCCATTCTTTGATGTCTGCAAGTGGTGATTCACCATTATCCGTTGGTTCATAACGTGCTACATCAGGAAGTAAGACAGGAAGTTCTTCATAAGGAACTGGTACCCATCCACATTCATCACAATGAATCATTGGAATTGGTTCTCCCCAGAATCTTTGTCTAGAAAAAACCCAATCTTGTAACTTGTAATTAGTTTGTCTTTCACCTAATTTTTTTTCTTCTAAGTATTTAATCATTTTTTCAATTGAATCTACTTTGTTAGTTAATCCATTTAAGATTCCTGAATTAATCATTTCACCATCACCAGTATAGGCTTCTTTAGAAATATCTCCACCCTTAATAACTTCAATGATTGGAATATTAAATGTCTTAGCAAATTCATAATCTCTTCCATCGTGAGCAGGGACTGACATAATAGCACCAGTTCCATAATTCATTAATACATAGTCTCCAACCCAAATTTGAATAGGTTCTTGATTAACAGGATTAATAGCATATAATCCATCAATTCTAACACCTGTTTTTTCCTTATTTAATTCAGATCTCTCAAAATCAGTTTTACTTTTACTAATTTTTTGGTATTCTTTTATTTCATCATAATTAATTATTTTATTCTTTAATGTTTCAAGTATTGGATGTTCTGGAGAAATCACCATGAATGTTACTCCATATAAAGTATCAGGACGAGTTGTAAACACAATTAAGTCTTGATCAGTACCATCTATTTTAAACTTAACATTAGCCCCTATACTCTTTCCAATCCAATTAACTTGAGCTGTTTTAATGCGTTCTTGGAATGATGTATCATCTAACCCATTAAGTAATGATTCTGAGTAATCACTCATTTTTAATAACCATTGGTCTTTTTCTTTTTGGGTAACAGAATGACCGCATCTTTCACATACTCCCCCACTAGCTTCTTCATTAGATAATCCTATTTTACAGTTTGGACACCAATTAATATCTTTCTTCGATTTATAAGCTAAACCATGTTCATAGAATTTTAAAAATTGCCATTGTGTCCATTTATAGTATTCAGGATCAGTAGTTGAGAATTCACGATCCCAATCAAATGATATCCCTAAGTCTTGGATTTGTCCTTTAAATGTTTTAATATTTTCTTTGACTGCTTCCCTAGGATGAATTTTATTTTTAATTGCATATTGTTCTGCGGGCAAACCAAAAGCATCCCAACCAATTGGGAATAGAACATTATAGCCTTCAGCTCTTCTTTTACGTGCTAGTAAGTCTAGTGCCGTATAACTACGCACATGCCCTACATGAAGACCAGACCCTGATGGATAAGGAAATTCAATTAAGATATAATACTTATCCTTATCACTATTATTAATAGCATTAAAGCAGTTATTTTCTTGCCAATATTTTTGCCATTTCTTTTCTATTTTTGTAAAATTATACATTATGTTTCACTTCTTTCTTTTTAAAATGCTTACCTATAATATAATAAATAATTAATATTGAAGGTATTATGACTAAAAAACCAATTAATATTTGTAGTATTAGATTATCTACTAATGACGCTACATAAATAGCAAATGAAATAATAAATGAATTGCTTAAAGCAACTGCATTAGCTAATGATTTAACATTAATCTTATCTAGATTAAGTTTATGTCTATTAACTAATAGAGTTATTTCTTTAGCACTAGTGAACTTCTCTAACTTATCTTGTCTTAAAACAACAATAAATAGATATAATAAATAAATAACAATAAATACACTAATCGAAAAAATTAAATCGTTCATATAACCTCCTATAAAAAAAATTACTATGATTTAAGGACGTGATTACGCGGTACCACCTTAATTCATAATAATTTATGCACTTGTTTTTTTAACGCATCTCTGCGGTATATATTTTCATATATACGACTCCAAAGTGAGTTCATAATCATTTAATATTAGTTTCCACCTACCACTAACTCTCTATAAATAAATTAATTATTACTAGTCTTTTTCCATGTCTTTTAAATTCAATATTACTATTATATTATACTTCGTTCATATATTCAAGTAATTTTAAGAATAATTTAACAAATTTTCTTTCTAGCCCCTTACCTGACAACCTACGAATAGCAATTCTTTTCTTACGATATGGTAAATCACTAAATAAAACGGCATCTATTTTTTCTTTCATTAAAGTTTCAATTTGTAAATCACTAATAATTCCTTCAATATCATCTTTAATTAAACGAATAGCATCTATTTCAATATCTTTACCCTTACAGTTTAAAGTTAATTGACCAATCGTTGGTATATCTTTTAATTCAACAACAAAGTCTGGTCCATCATCATAAGCCTCAAACTTAATTTGATCATTATTGAAGTATGCAATAACATCATCAGCTTTTTTAGTATTTCTAAATTTAATCTTATAATTTCTTGTATCTGGGGCAATCCCACTTTTACCTTCTAAAGCTCTAATAATAACCGTATAGTTATTAGGCAAATAGTTATATTCAATTGATGATATCAAATAATAACCTTTTTTATATAAGTTACTCATACCATCATCTTCATATAAACGATATACATTACTCTTACCAGGGAAAATATGAATTTCCATATTTTTAGGTGGGGTTGTATCATTCATGTTTTCATTTTCTCCTAAAGGAATTATCGACCCTGTTTTAGCAAAGACTGGATAATCTTGATCTTTAAAGAATGAAACATAATTTTTTCCACCTGGAAACTTTTTCCCAGTAACAAAATCATACCATATACCATCTGGTATATAGAACTTATGAATAGCACGATTCATAACATAATCCTTTGGTTTAATAATCGGTGCCACAAATAATTGATTACCTAAATAATATTCATTTTTATATAGTACATCATCATACATTTCTGGATATTTATAATAAATTGGTTGAATTAACGGAATACCCTCTTTATGATAACGATATGCTTCTGTATATAAATATGGAATTAAACGATGTCTTAAAGCCATGTATTGTTGTGTTATGGTATATGTTTTGATACTCCATCTCCATGGTTCTCTCTTATAGTATTTACCAGAATCAGCACCAAACTTTAAGATAGGACTAAATGTTCCTAATTGAACATATCTAATATATAGTTCATTATCTTCAATCCCTTTAAAGTAGCCACCAATATCATGGCTCCACCAACTAACTCCATTATTTGAAGCATTTGAGTTATGAGCTGGGATTAATTTTAATGCATCCCACCCAACAATCGTTTTTCCTGAATATAAAACAGGATAACGATGAGGTGCGACTAATGAATTATATCCTAACACCATTGGTCTTCTTTTATAATTACGCATCATATCATAAAAGTGATAATGCTTTAATAACCATAAATCATCTAATTTATTTTGTTCGAAGTAATCTATCCAAAAGAAATCTACATCTAAATTATCTAATGGATGAATAAATAATTTTAAATAAGTATCCACAAAACGAGGATTTAAAATATTAAATGGAATTACTCCATTAGCATCAGCCTCTAAATAATTAAGGGCCTTTTCATAGTATTCATCGATGGCACGAAGTCCTTCTGTTGGATTAATGTTTAACCCAACCCTTATTCCTTTAGAATGAATATATGCAATCATTTCATAAGGGGCTTTAAAGAATTCCTTATTCCATGTAAAACCAGTCTTTAAATGATTGTCTTTTTCTCGTGTTCTAACATGCCAATCCTTATCTAATAATAAAACTGAGATAGGTATTTCCTTACGATCAAAATTTGTTATTAAGTCTTTTAAATCATTATCATTATAAGCAATATTACGACTCCACCAATTACCTAGAGCATATCTTGGTAATAAAGATGGAAATCCTGTAATACGGAAATAATCTTTTAAACATAAATCAAAATCTTTTAAATAAACAAATAAGTAAATATCCGTTGATTTCGTTTCCCTATCAACGACTGTACCTGTTTGTTCCATTATCTTACTTTTACTATCATCAATACTCGCAAAACCATCAATTGAATATAAACCTTTTTTAAATATAAGTTTACCCTTTTTATTTGATAATAAAGTTGATGGTGCCCCATAATTTCTTACTTCAGGATGATTATAATACCAATAACGGTCAGAGTTCGCAACATCTACTTTTAAATTAGCTGTTGGATTTAGTTTACTACCTTTAAACTTCTTTTCCTTAGCATAATAAAGAGTAAAATATTTAGTCGTTAACTCAATATACTTTTCATCCTCTTTTAAAGTAAAATCAGGAACACTAAAATTACGAAACCAAACTAGTTCCGTTGGTCGATCCTCAAACTTTCCTAATTCGTTATATTCAAGTCTAATTAATCTTTCCGTTAATACCGTAATACGATATTTTTTACCTTTAATAACAGCTTTAGGATTAGGTTGAGCCTTTTCGTAATCAAAAACAAATTGGCTTCCTAAATTATACATAAAGATTCAACCCCTTTACAATTTATAATTCTTCTATCTTCATAAAATTAGTATGTTTTATTCCTTTAAATGGATATCCTCCAGTAATAATAATTTTATCATTACTTTCAGTCTTAATTAATTCTTTAGTTATTTCTTTAGCTTTTTCAATTATTTTATCAAATGTTTTAAGTTCATCAATCATAACTGGTGTAACTCCAAAACATAAAGCTAATGATTTGACTGTGGCAGGATTAGGACTAACAGCAATCACTTGACAACTTGGTCTAAAACGACTAATCTTGCGTGCTGTATAACCACTTACAGTTGGTGTAATAATAGCTTTACAATTTAAACGATTAGCACTTTCGGCTACATTATAAGCTAAAATACCAGTAATATCTTGTTTTTCTGTTTTAACTGCATGTTCTAATAATCCCATATAATCAATATCTATTTCAGCAGATGAAATAATCTTTTCCATCATTGCTAGTGATTCAACCGGATATTTTCCAATCGTTGTTTCACCACTTAACATAACTGAATCAGCACCATCTAAAACAGCATTAGCAACATCACTAACCTCTGCTCTTGTCGGTCTAATTTGATGTTCCATTGAAGCCATTAATTCAGTAGCTACAATACTGATCTTACCAGTCATTAAACATTTATTAATTATTTTCTTTTGAATGCCAGGAATTCTTTCCATAGGTATTTCAACACCTAAGTCACCTCTAGCAATCATAACCCCTTCACACATATTAATTATCTCATCTATTTCTTGGACTGCTATTTCATTTTCAATCTTAGCAATAATCCCGATATGATCATTTCCTAATTCAATTAATAGATCATTAACTTCTAAAATATTTTCAGCTGTTGAGACAAAAGATAATGCTAAAAAGTCAATTCCCATTTTATTAGCAAACTTAATATCTTCAATATCCTTTTTACTTAAAAATGGTCTATTTAAACGAATACTAGGAACATTTAAACCACGACCATCCCTAATTATACCACCTGATAATACTTCACACATAAGATAGTTTTTACCTTTATCTAAGACTTTCAATTCAATTAAACCACTGTCTAGTTTAATAATTGAATCATACTTTACATCATTAATTAAATCTGGATAAGAAACTGAAAACTTAGTTTGATCTCCAACTACCCTATCCATATAAATTCTAATCTTATCACCAGTTTTTAAGTAAGCTTCACCACCGAAAAATTTACCTACTCTTATATCTGGTCCTTTAGTATCAAACATAATAGCAACATGAGTATTTAACTCACTATTAAGTTCATTTATTTTACTTATTATATCTTCACAAAAAGCATAGTTAGCATGACTTAAATTAATACGAGCTACATCCATGCCATTTAGAATTAAATCACGAAGAACTTCAATATCACTACTTGATGGTCCTATGGTTGCGATTATTTTAGTCTTATTCATATTATCACCATTATTATTATATCATTACATTTTCAATATTAAAAGGACATTTCTATAAAAAAGATAAAAAGTTATGTAAACATAACTTTCTTTTATCTTTTAATTTTTTATTATTCATTAGTAATAACAATTCTAAAACCACGTCGTGCATCAGCAATACCCATAAAATTAGAAAATGCAAAAGCACCATCAAGGGTTCCATCAGCCCAACTACTTCCTCTAATAATCCAAGGTCTTTGATTAGTCATAAAATTTGCTAAATCACCGTGCCATGAACTAATATTTAAAGCTGGTGTAACAAAATCAGGGTGAACTCCAAATGGCCCCATTTCTCTTGTTGCATCACCTAATTTTCCTCTTACATATGCGGCTTGATCACCAGAAGTTGTCCCATAAGAATATAAGTCATAATACTTATTTTCTGGTAAATCAATACCCGTTGTATATGTTTCTCCACTGCTTAAACGCCCATTAAATCCTGAATTAGTAGTTAAATCAACTCCGACCATTGGAACACCACTATTTAGTGAACTTTCCATTATACCCATGACAAATTCAACAGCACTACCACTCATATCGTAAACGCCGGTAATATTACCAGTGGTACTAGCTAAATTACCAATCGGAGTATTATAAGTATTTTGACATCCTTCAAAATAATCCTTGTAATTAGTAAATGTATCAACAGGGGGATTAGTAGCAGCACATCCGGTTGTTGATGTTTTACTATTATTGATTCTTACTTCACTATTTATACCATAGTTAGAATATGATAAGTAAGCAACTGCTCCCCACTCCATATTTTTAATAAGATGCGTATCAACTAACGCTGAATTTAAGCCATAAATATTATCATTTGTTTCCATTTTTCTAGCAACTTGAAAAGCATTAGCAATTTGAATTGAACGCCATGCTGTTTTATTTGGCTTTATTCTAGGTGTTATTGAATCATTATTGCAGTCATCAGCTAAACTAGTCATATAACAAGCACTACTTTCATCTGAACTGGTTTCATACTTAGCCATCCAAAACCCATTTAATTCAGTTCCACCAAAAGTAAATGCTGGATGAGTTAGATATTCACCATTAATAGTACCATTTGACTTAGTCACATTACTGCCTTCAAAAACAATATCAATCGTTTTTACAACACTACTATTGACACCGGTTGTAATAATGTTATCATTAGTATTCCATAGTTTATATTTATATCTTGGTATCCATACAAAATACGTTAAAATATGATGTTCTTTAATTCTAGTTCCAACTGGTGCTTCATTATAAACATCACGGCTATCACTTGTCACCATAACGACATTAGCCCACTTTAAATTACTATAGTCATACCACTCATCATATAAACCAGCTTTTACTAAATTAGTTCCATCCCAAACAACAGGAATCATCCCCTCACTTAACTTAGGATCAGCTCCATTAAGGATAGAGTCACGATAAGTAAATTCATCACATGACTTTTCATGATAATTATATTCATATTTAGAATAACTTGGATTATATTCAATAATGACACATCCATTTAAATTCTTACTAGAATCTCTAGGATCTGCGACTTCATTTTTATTTATATATCCATTTTTAGTTAACATATCAACTGTCAAGTAAGTTTTATGTTCTTCTGATATTTGTTCTATATTTTCAACAGCCCATTTCTTAGCACTTTCTTTTATCATATTTACTTGTTCTTGATAAGCCTTCTCGATTGAATCCTTAATTAGATTAGTAATACTTGGTACTGCAATCACACCAATTATTCCTAATAAGATAATTACACCCAATAATTCTATTAAAGTAAACCCTTTATCTTTATTCATTTTATCACTCCTAAAAAAATATACAAATTATATACTAACATATAATTTTTATCTGCTCAAGAAATCGTTGTAAAACGTGTGTCAATCAAATGATAATAAGATCTCATCTATATTATTCCATTTTTTAGGATCATTTATACACTAACAAAAAAAGAATATTTTTAAATTCCTTTTTAATTATAATGTCTTAACTAAGTATTGATACACCTCTTCATTAATATCTTCAATTGATTTTATTTTGTTATCAGTCATACATTCAATTGTTTTAAAATTGTACTTATTAGCAATTTCAATGTACGCTAATTCAGCATTTCTTAAATGCTCTTCGCTGCTCTCATGTTGATCCGCTTTCTCAACACGATCTTTTTTCAAAATACAAGCACCTTCATATGGCATATGTAGAAAAATACCAATATCAGGTTTAGGTAACTCTAATAAAGAAAACTCTAAATCCTCAATCCATTTATATAATGCTTGACGTGAATCTTGTTCTTTAAGTTTTCCACCCTGGTGTGCCATATTAGAAAATACATAACGGTCAAGAATAATATTTTTACCGCTATCTAAATATTTATTAATAAGTGGAATGTTATATCTTCGGTCAGCCGCAAAATAAAGTGAAGCTACTTTAGGATCTACATTACTAGCACCTTCTTGAAACCAACCTTTCCCTATATATTCCTTACCTAGATATGGTCCACCAATTATTTTACCAGTTGGTGAATCATAATTAGGAAAAGTGAATTTTTCAATTTCTACTCCATCACTTAATAATTTTTCAATAACTAAATTAGTTTGTGTTTCTTTTCCAGAACAATCTGTTCCCTCAATTACAATTAACTTACCTCGCATGACTACTCTTCTTTCTCTTAATATATTTCATATGTTTATAAGGAATCTCATTATCTGATAAATCACTTATTAAAACAGATTCCCATTCTTCTTTATTAAAAGTTGGGAAAAAAGCATCAGCTTCTTTATCACTTTTATCTATTTCCGTTAGATACATTATATCGGCATATTTTAAAAACTCACGATATATACTTTCACCACCAATAATAAAAATATCTTCATTGGTGTTTTGATATTTTTTTAATACCTCATCAACACTATTGTAAACCGTTACTTCACTAGGAAATTCATGATTACCTCTCGTTAAAACAACATGCTTACGATTAGGTAACATCTTAGGTAGAGATTCAAGGGTTTTTCTACCCATAACGATAACCTTATTCATTGTTTTCTCTCTAAAGAATTTTAAATCATTAGGCAAATACCAAATAAGTTTATTCTTTTTACCTAATTCGTTATTAGCTCCAACAGCTGCGATTATATTGATATTCATACAGCAATTGGCATTTTAATCTTGCCATGATGTTCATATTCAATAAGTTCAATATCCTTTAATTCTTTAGAGTTATCAAATTTAAAGAAATCTTTTATTTCGGGATTTAACCTTAATTTTGGAGCCTCAAAATCGCCTAATTCTTCATATCTTTTTATTTGTTCTTCGATGCCTTCTACTTGGTTTTTATAAATATGGACATCTTTAGCACTCCAATATAATTTACCTGGTTTAAGTCCTGTTACTTGTGCCAACATACATAGTAATACTGCATATTGAGTTACATTAAATGGTAACCCTAAAGCAACATCACAAGATCTTTGAGTAACAATAGCATTAAGTTTACCATCAGTTATATCCCACATACTATCCCAGACACAAGATGGTAGTGCCGCTGTTGCTAAATAATCATTTTGCCATAAACTCATATTCATTCTTCGATCAGTTGGATTATTTTTTATCGTTTCAATTAAATTTTGAACTAATTGATATCTTTTAACAATATATCCATAAGCAGTACCTATTGTATAAGCATACTCCTTACCAAAATCTTTTCCCATATAGTGTCCATTTTCATCGATTTGCCATTCATTCCAAATCTTAACACCACGGTCTTGTAACCATCTAACATCATTACTTTGCGCTTGATAAATCCATAACATTTCTAAAACAGCTGATTTAAAAGCCACAAACTTAGTTGTTAAGATTGGAAACTCCTCTTCTAAATCAAATTCAAAATGTTTATAAGGTAATTTAATAGTATTAATACCTGTTCTATTTTCTACTTCTTGACCTTTTTCAATAATTTCTTTACATAGGTTTATATATTCTCTGTCCCATTTTGCCATATCTATCTTACCTCCATTATAATTATACAAAAAACAAATGTTCGTGTCAATCAATTATCTCATTATTAATAAATTCAATATTAATAAATTTTCGACTAGCTAAATAATCACACATATGAACAAATCTTTGATATTTATTTTGAGGTAATGGTAACTCTGTTTTACTATATTTATTTGTATTCCATTCACCCATATGACTACTTATCATCATCATAATTAGTTCAGTATCCTTATCATTTAAAGATAATTCAGAAGCATTATCCTTAACAAAATCAGCCATTAATAATGGGTGTTCAAAAACGGTATATTCACTCTTAATTAAACCTTCTTTTAAGCCATCATGTAATAATAAAGAAACAATAATTAAGTCTTTATCACGATTATTAAAAGAAAATCCAATCGTATTATTTTCTAATAACTCATAAGCTAATTTAACTGCTGCTTTAGTATGTCTAATTAGTCCACACTTACCTGATGCATACTTAGGATGATATTTACCAGTACTACTTGCCGGAATAACAAAAAAATAATCAGGTAATAGATTAATTAACTTAATCGCATCCATTCTTATTTTTTCATCTTTAATATAACATAATTCTTTTTTAAACACATCACTTTTCATGTTTACCTCCTACTACTTAATAAATCTTATTAAGATTTCATTCGATAAATATAAATACTTAGGATTAATATAGATATTATCGACTTCTTTAATTAATTTTTCTTCTTTAATTAATCCTTTAACTATCTCATCATTCAAAATATCTTTATGATATTTATTATTAAATTCACTAATACTTATTCCTTTTGTTTTTCTTAACCCTAAAATCAAAGCATTTTCTAGTTTTTCTATTTCATTTAACTTTTCTGATTCATAAATATAATTACCCTTAATATAGTTATCAATACTACGAGTATTAGTATAACGAATATTACCAATATAACCACTAGCACCTAATCCAAAGCCATAATATTCATCATTATTCCAATAAGTTATATTATGTCTAGATTCATAATTATCTTTAGCATAATTACTAATTTCATATTGATGATACCCACTAGATGATAACATCTCATTAATGGTTTTATACATCTTATAATCTAAGTCTTCATCAATATTCTTCGTACCATCAATATAAAGTTTAGTATGTTCTTCAATAATTAATGAGTAAACTGAGAGATGTGGTAAGTCAAGACTCAAAAATAATTCAATATCCTTTTTCACGTCATCAATAGTTTGATTAGGTATCGCATATATTAAATCGATATTAATATTATCAAAATCACTATTTTTAATTAACTTTATTTTATCAGTAACTTCTTGCGTAGTATGATTACGATTTAAGAATTTTAAATGGTTGGGGTTAAAAGTTTCAACTCCAATACTCAAACGATTTACTTTATTAGTCTTAAATAACTCTAATTTTTCTTTATCTATTGATTCAATATTTCCTTCAATCGTAAATTCTAAATGGTCACTAATATTAAATATTTTTAATATTTCAAATAATCTTTTTAGTTCGTCGATATTTAAACAAGTTGGGGTACCCCCCCCAATATAAATAGTATCCAACTCTTCTCCCTGATATATATTTTTTATTTCTCTTTCTAAACTATTTAGATAATCAGTAATCCATTTATCATGATAATAAACTTTACAAAAATCACAATAAGAACAAATACTACTACAAAAAGGAATATGAATATAACATGCTTTAATCATTTACGACCACGACTAATAATATATATAATATCATCGTTAGTATATTTATATTTAAGATAATGCTTTTTTAAATCACGAACCATAAGACGACAAGTGAGTTCTTTATCGGGTAAAGAAAAAGTAAATTGACCTTTTTTAGGTAAATTAGTATATAAAGGATTAATAACATTTTTAAAACAAAAGAAAAAGCGTTTACGATAATCAATTCTTTTATCTTGATTTCTAATTAATTCAATCTCATCTAGCGTTAAATCAGGCCAACTTCTACTTTCAATAGCTTTTAAATACTGATTAGCAATCTCAATTAAATCCTTTTCGTCCACATTATCATCCTCCTATAACCTAATTATATCAAAAAAAGTTTCATATTGAAACTTTTATTCTTCGGTATCCATACTTAAAACTGATAAGAAGGCCTCTTGCGGTATTTCAACACTACCAACAATTTTCATTCTCTTTTTACCTTCTTTTTGTTTCTCTAAAAGTTTACGTTTACGAGAGACATCCCCCCCGTAACATTTAGCTAAAACATTCTTACGAACTGCTTTAATATCAGCTCTTGCAATAACCTTATTACCAATAGTTGCTTGAATTGGTACTTCAAATTGTTGTCTTGGAATTAATTTTCTTAAGTTTTCCACAATAACTTTACCACGATTATAAGCAAAATCTTTATGAACAATAACACTTAATGCATCGATTACTTCACCATTTAAAAGAATATCCATTTTAACTAAGTTACTACTCTTATAACCGATAAAGTCATAATCAAAAGAAGCATACCCCTTAGTAGATGACTTTAATTTTTCAAAAAAATCATATACTATTTCTGATAGCGGTATTTCGTAATGAATACTTACTCTTGTTTTATCTAAATATTCAATTGAATTATAAATACCTCTTTTATTTTGACATAACTCCATAATAGGCCCAATATATTCGCTTGTAACAAAAATATTAGTTCTAATATATGGTTCTTTAATATCATTAATTTTAACCCTATCTGGCAGTTTAACAGGACTATCAATATTAATAGTGCTGCCATCAGTTAATGAAACTTCATAAATAACTGATGGACTAGTTGCGATAAGATTAATATTAAATTCCCTTTCAATTCGTTCTTGAATTATTTCCATATGTAATAATCCTAAAAATCCGCATCTAAAACCAAATCCTAATGCTTTAGAAGTCTCAGGAGTAAATTCTAGTGATGCATCATTTAATTTTAATTTTTCTAATGCTTCTCTTAATTCTGGATACTTAGATGATTCTAATGGGTAAAGGCCGCAGAAAACCATCGATTTCATTGGTTTATATCCAGGTAATAGATCAGTTGCGGGATCATCAACTAAAGTAATCGTATCTCCAACTTTAATATCAGAGATGTTTTTAATAGCTCCCGATACCGTTCCAACTTCCCCTGCCACTAACAGATCCTTTTTAGTTGGATGAGGGTTATGAACACCTAATTCAACGACATCATAAACTAATCCATTGGACATCATTTTCATTTGGTCTCCAACCTTAATTTTCCCATTCATAACTCTAATTAAAGCTACAACACCACGGTATGGATCATAATAACTATCAAAAATAAGTGCTTGTAGTTTGTCATTCTTATTACCTTTAGGAGCTGGTACTCTTTCTATAATTGCTTCAATTAATTCAGCAATACCAATACCTCTTTTAGCACTAGTTAAGATAATTTCATCTTCTTTAAATCCTAATGTATCCTCTAATTCTTTTTTTACTTTTTCAATATCAGCATTAGGTAAATCTATTTTATTGATAACAGGAATAATCGTCAAATCATTTTCTAAAGCTAAATATAGATTAGCTAAAGTTTGAGCTTGAATTCCTTGTGCTGCATCTACTATCAATAATGCACCTTCACAAGCCGCTAATGAACGACTAACTTCATAACTAAAATCAACATGACCTGGAGTATCAATTAAATGTAATAAATAATCTTCATTTTTATAATTATATTTTAATTGAACAGCATTTAATTTAATAGTAATTCCACGTTCTCTTTCCAAATCCATGTTATCTAATAATTGACTTTTTTGTTCTCTTTCCGTAATTGCTCTTGTCTCTTCCAAAATACGATCAGCTAAAGTACTCTTACCATGATCGATATGGGCAATTATCGAAAAATTTCTAATGTTTTCTTGCTTCATTTAATTCACCTGATTAATATTATAACATTTTTTACAAACATATGAAATAACTAATATTTAAATTGTATTGCTTTTAGGCAATAAAAAAAGTAATTAAAACTTGTTTTAATTACTTTTATAATTATTAACTATTATTAATTACATGTAAATATATCATTTGTACCCATAGTACAAGTGTAATTATTAATTGTTAAAGCTTTTGAAACAGTAACGTCTCCTTCGTTATTTAAAATTAACTTTCCGTCTGTAGGCATAGTTCCTTTAAAATCTAATGTTGCGTCTGTTGCTTCAATTCCCCATTCAGTAGGTGGAGTATTTGTTGTTTCGTCTCCATATCCAATAGAAATTCCTGATGTACTAAATGTATAAATTATGTCTGCTGGAAGTCCACTTTTATTAGCGATTAAAACTTTTGCATAAACATTTTCTGCTGAATGATACACTCCATATGCTGAATTAGCTGCTGATTCTCTTCTAGCATCATCAATTAATCCTACGATAATTGGCGCTGCAATCAATGCAATAATTGCTAAAATAACAATAACTGCTAATAATTCAATCAATGTAAAACCATTATTACTCTTCATTTTCTCACCACCTTATTATTTTATTACAATTTAATTATAGCACTATTGATAGTCAAGGTCAATATTTATTGTCGGTTTTTGTCGAAATGTGTTAATAATAAAAAAGTAATTAAAAACCTTTAATTACTTTTATATTCGTTACATTTTCAAATAATTATTGACATGTAAATACATCATTTGTTCCAATAGAACAATTATAATTATTAATTTTTAAATCTGTTGTAACATTAACTTCACCACTATTATTTAAAGTTAATACACCAGCTGTTGGCATAGTTCCTTTAAAATCTAATTCAGCATCAGTAGCTTCAATTCCCCATTCAGTTGGTAGGTCTGTTGCGTCTGCATCACCATATCCAATTGTTACGCCAGTTCCATTAAAGGTATAGACGATGTTAGCTGGTAATCCACTTTTGTTAGCAATTAAAACTTTTGCATAAACATTTTCTGCTGCATGGTATACACCATATGCTGAATTTGCTGCTGATTCTCTTCTAGCGTCATCAATTAATCCTACGATAATTGGAGCTGCAATCAATGCAATAATTGCTAAAATAACAATAACTGCTAATAATTCAATCAATGTAAAACCATTATTACTCTTCATTTTATCACCACCTTATTATTTTATTACAATTTGATTATAGCATTATTAAGAATCAAGGTCAATATTTTTTGTCGATTTTACACAGAAATATGTCAATAAAAAAAGTAATTAGATTTTCCTTAATTACTTTTATATCTATCTTTTAGACATTAACTACAAGTAAAGGTATCATTAGTACCTTTGGTACAAGTATAATTATTGATTGTTAAATCAGTTGTGACAGCAACTGTACCATTATTATTTAAAGTTAATACACCACCTGTTGGTATCGTCCCTTTAAAATCTAAAGTCGCATCAGCCGCATCAATTCCCCATTCAGCTGGAGGAGTTGTTGTTAATGCATCACCATAACCAATTGTTATACCATCTGTATCAAATGTATAAATTAATGAATCTGGTAATCCACTTTGATTAGCAATCAATACTTTTGCATAAACATTTTCTGCAGCGTGGTATACACCATATGCTGAGTTGGCTGCGGCTTCCCTTCTAGCATCATCAATTAATCCCACAATGATTGGAGCTGCAATTAATGCAATAATGGCTAAAATAACAATAACTGCTAATAATTCAATCAATGTAAAACCATTATTTTCTTTCATTTCATCACCACCTTATTCTCTTCATCAATTCTTGAAATATATTTTTTATTTCTTTAATATTATTTACTTAAAATAACATTTTATACTAAAAAAGACTATTGAAGTTTTTCTTCAATAATCTCTAATTCTTTTTCTTCTTTTAATAAAGTCTCTTTTTCATTTTCAACAATCTCTTTTGGTGCTTTAGAAACATAATTACTATTACTTAATAATTGTTTACGACGATTAATGGAATTAATCAATCGTTCTTTTTCCTTTTTCAAATTATTTAAGTCTTCATCAGTTATCTTACCATCATAATATAAACTTATAACTGAATCATTAAAACTAATATCAATTCTAGTTAAATCATCTGTTTCATAACTTCCAAAAATATTATCTTGTTTTAATACTTTTTTGACTAATTCTAAATTATTTAATAATAATGAATCATTATTAATACTTAATTTATAGTCTTTACCAATATTATTTTCTAATTTTATTTTACGAATTTTTTTAATTAATTCAATAATTTGATCTAAAGCATTATCATTAAACACTTCCTTTTTATTATATACTGGATATTCACTAATCATAATTGATTTATCACTAGTAGGAATCATACGATATATTTCATCAGTTACATATGGCATAAATGGATGTAGTAATCTAACAATATTACTTAAAACATAAATAAGAACTGATCTGGTTGTATCATTCATATTAATTTTTGATAATTCAATATACCAGTCACAGTAATCATTCCATACAAAACTGTATATTTCAGCACCGACAGTATTAAATTCATATTTATCCATATATTTTCTAACTACTTTAATAGTTTTATTTAACTTAGTAAGAATCCATTCATCACATATATTTAAATTATCCATTTTATAATTTTTTAAATCAAAATCTTCTAAATTCATTTGAACAAATCTTGAAGCATTCCATAATTTATTAATAAAATTCCAGGTTGAAGCTACTTTTTCTTCATCATATCTTAAATCTGTTCCTGGAGCAGTTGAAGTAGTAATAAAAAATCTAAGCGAATCCGCACCATATTTTTCAATAACATCCATTGGGTCAACACCATTCCCCAATGACTTACTCATTTTACGGCCATCTTTATCTCTAATTAATCCATGAATTAAAACATCTTTAAATGGTCTTACTTGATTAAATTCTAATGATTGAAATATCATTCTTGCAACCCAGAAGAAAATAATATCATAACCAGTTACTAAAACATCATTAGGAAAATATCTATTATTTAGGTTATTTGGCCAATCTAAGGTACTGAATGGCCATAAGGCAGATGAAAACCAAGTATCTAAAACATCACTATCTTGAATCCAGCCTTCTCCTTTAGGTTCATCATAACCAACATATACCTCATCATCTTTGTACCAAGCAGGTATTCTATGTCCCCACCATAATTGTCTTGAAATACACCAATCATGACAATTTTCCATCCATCTAATTAAGACTTTTTCAAATCTTTTTGGAACAAAATTAACTTTACCTTCTGTTTTTTGATTTTCAATAACTTGATCTGCTAACTTATCCATCTTAACAAACCATTGCTTTGATAAGTATGGTTCAACCATAACATCAGTACGTTCTGAGTGCCCAACTGAATGAACTATTTTTTCTGTTTTAATTAATAAGTTTTCTTTTTCTAAATCCTTTAATAATTCTACACGACATTCTTCACGAGTCATACCTTCATAACGATAAGCATTCTTATTCATTGTTGCATCAGGATTCATCACAACAATTCTATCTAAGTTATGTCTATTACCTACTTCAAAGTCATTTGGATCATGAGCAGGCGTTATTTTAACAACACCAGTGCCCTTTTCCATATCAGCATGAATATCGGCAATAATAGGTATTTTTTTATTTACAATTGGTAAAATTACATTCTTACCGATTAAGTCCTTATAGCGATCATCTTTAGGATTAACAGCAACAGCAGTATCACCAAATAATGTTTCAGGACGAGTTGTAGCAACATCTAAATATTCTTCACTATCTTCTAGTTTATATTTTAAGTGATAAAAAGCTCCTGGGATATCTTTATAAATAACTTCTTCATTAGATAAAGCTGTCATTGCTTCAGGATCCCAATTAATAATTCTTTCCCCACGATAAATATATCCTTTTTCATATAAAGTAACAAATACATGTTTAACTGCTTCACTTAGTCCTTCATCCATCGTAAATCTTTCATGATTATAGTCAAGACTAAGTCCTAATTTTTCCCATTGTTCCTTTATATTTTGAGCATATTCTTCTTTCCACTTCCAAGCCTGTTCTAACCATTCTTCACGGTCCATTTCTCTTGGTTTAATACCCATACCTTTTAATTTAGCATCTACTTTAGCTTGAGTGGCAATACCAGCATGATCCATTCCTGGTACCCATAATGCATCATATCCATCCATTCTTTTATAACGAATGATAATATCTTGAAGAGTTGTATCCCAAGCATGACCTAAATGTAATTTACCCGTTACATTTGGAGGTGGAATAACAATACAAAAAGGTTCTTTTGTTAAATCTCCAGAATTAAAATAGTTACCATTTAACCACTCATTATATTTATTTTTTTCAACTTCTAAATGATTATACTTTTTATCTAACATTTTACACTTCCTTTTTTTGGATTATATTCATAAAATACTCTTTTAATGGTTCTTTATATTTTAAACCATTATACATATTAATTATTAAATTATTTTTTATAACATATTTTTTTGATATATCAAAAGCAAAATTATTAACAAAAGCTAATATCAACAATATATTATCATTACTATTTTTTTTGTTTTCATTTTTTAAAGACTTTCCTTCATAAAAATCTTTAATATTAATTTCAGTTACAGCCTCAGGTGTATTATTAATAATTCCATATTCACCCATTGATACTAAATAGAGAATATCTATTTTATCGGCATCTCTAACAATATTACAAAATAGTTCAGTATATGAATCTAATTTTGGTAATTCAAACCTATTATGATATTTAATAGCCTTATAGATAATTTCATGATGATCAGTAATATTGAATTTATTAATTAGTCCCTTATCAAAAAGCAATTCAACCCCTAATTCCCCATGATCACATTTTTTAGTATCATTATAACTTTGTTGTATTTTCCATTGTTCAAACCTACCAAAATCATGTAATAAACCAATTTGCTTAGCTAACGTTATTTCTTCTTCACTTAAATTTAAATAAGTTGCTATTTTCTCACATATATCCATCACCCGTAATGAATGATCATACTTACGATTAATCTCTGGGATACTCATATCAAATGTTGACACATATTCTTTAAATACTTCTTCCATGTTTACCTCCAATAAAAAAAGTTATAATTTAAGGACGATTGACGCGGTACCACCTTAATTCATAACTTATGTTATACTCTTAACTATTTAACGCATAAATACGGAATATCTTATATCAGATATTCAACTCCCAAGCGACTTTCAATATATTTCATTATTAGTTTCCACCAACCACTAACTCTCTATCAATTAATTATATTTACTCCTCTTGTTCAATGTTTTTAATTATTATATACCATAACTCAAAAAATAACAACCTTTTTTTAATTACTAATATGATATGACAACACGAAATGTTCCATTTTCACCCATTGCACCCGTTCTGTGATTAAATCCAAATATTCCTGAAGCTGCAACACCACCATAGTATCCTCCACGAGGGAACCATGAATATGAAGGATCTACAAACAACACTGAATCACCATTCCAGCCTCTTGTTTCACCGGTTGCATCTCCTAATATACTTCTATTATATGCTGCCTGATCATTGTAAGTAGTTCCATATTTATATTTATCAATATATTTTGACATAGCTAAACTATCGATATTATCTTTGAAAAATCCCGAATTACTAATACTAATTGTTGTATTATCTGAATTGAACATTCCACCCATAGTATATTCCCATGATCCACCATTCATATCATAAATCCCATATACATTACCAGTAGTACTAGCTTTAACACCTTGGCTAGTATAATACTCATAACCTTCAGGACAAGCTTCTTTTCTAACCATAGTAGCGTTAATACTATCACCAGCACAACCTGTTACCCCAGGCCCATTACCTGTAGTAATATAACTATTTACATTATTTATATAAATTTCTTTTTCTAAACCTAAAGCACCAGTATAAATTGGGTTTCCATACTTACCATAATAACTTTGGGATAAATAAGCAACAGCACCCCATTCCGTATTTTTCATCATATGGGCATCTTCATCTAGTTCAAGACCATAAACCAGTTTGTCATTAAATAATCTTGACGTTAAAAATTGATCCTTTATATTTTGATTAGTTAGAGATATCGAATTAGGTTTTACAGTTGGATTTGTTTGAGTACCTGTTGTTTCAAATTTGCCTACCCAAAATCCATTTAATTCAGAATCCCCAAAAGTAAAAGCAGGATGAGTCATATAGTTACCATTTTGTGGTTGTTCAGTTTGAATATCTTCACCAACCCTACCATCAGATTTTGGAGTTTCCTTATTTTCAAACACAACTTCTATTGTTTGAATAGATGATGATAATGAATCAGTATTGAATAACTTATATTTATATCTTGGTATCCAGACTAAATAAGCTAGTACATCATCTTCTTTAATTGGATTACTAGGTCCTAACTCTTTGTAATAATCTCTTGTTTCATCAGTAACTAATACAGCATTAGCCCATTTTCTTGCATTATAATCATACCAATTAGAAAAGATATCTGCTTTGACCCATTCTGTTCCATTCCTTACAATTGGTATCATTCCTTTGCTTAACTCAGGATTCGCACCATTTATAGAAGGATTAGTATAAACCACTTTTATAATTCTAATTGCTTCCGCTGTTAGATTACCTTTAGTTGCTGTATATTTTATCATATATGTTCCATATTCATTAAGATTTAGATTAGTATCATATCCTATCAAACCAGCCTTTAATTCATTACCATTATTATCATAAGCTGTTACCCCATCTAAGAAATCTATTTCACCACTATAATTTAAAGGATAAGATATTTCATCGTATTCTAAAATTAAATTAAGAGGTTCTTCGTTATTTAAACTATTTAATAACTCATTTTTAGTTTTATCAAGTAAGAATTTATTACTTGCTAAGACACTTAATGTACCTAGTAATAAAACAACAAATAAGATTAAAATAGCATATAAGATTCCTGATATAGCAAATCCCTTATTATTTAATTTAACCATAATGCCACCTCTTTATTCTAATAACATTATATAATAGAATTTAAAAATATACAAACATTAATAAGTCACTACTTCTTTATAATTACTATTAATATTGCTTATTTCTGTTTTTGGTATAACGATTTTATTTACATTACCATCAGATACATATTTATTATTCTTTAATAGTTTAAAGTTCATTTCAATATCAAATTCAGTTCCATTGTTATCATAAGCTCTTATACGATTAATAAACTTTGAATTAAATCTTTTATCAAATGGTGAATAATCACTTTTATAACCTACTTTTAAAGTAGAAATCGTTTGGTAGTTATAATCTTGATATGTACCTTCTAAAATATATTTATAATTAGGATGAGTATCAACGAATGGTGAACCAAAAGGTAAGGCGACAATATTAACGTATTGATTTTTAATAATACTATCTAATTGTTGATATAACCTTGCTATTTCCTTTTGAGTTTGTTCTGTATTTATATGTTTAAAATTGGCATGCCCATAACTATGATTACCTACATCATATCCATGATGAACTAACCATTTTAATATTTGATTATTATATTTTGGTTGTTGGAAAAGACCTCCATTAACAAAGAAGGTTGCGGTGACATTAAAGTCAGGATATTTTTCTTTATAACTTTCTAAAATACCAACGGTACTATTAGGATCAATGATAATTTCACCATTATCGTCTAGTCCTAACACATTAATATTATTTTGTAACCCATCATCAAAAGTTAAAACAATTGGACTCTTACCTATTTCAACATCAATAGAACCATTAACATAATCTTCTAATCTAATCATGCGATATCCTTCTTGATAATAAAATTCTAGGTCCTTTTTAAAGGCTTCATTTGTTCTTTGATATCCCTCTTTATCAACATTACCACCAGTATAAGCAGTATCACTACTTTTAACATTATGAGTGCCGTGATACATCATAACCGGAATATAACCCAATTCATTTACTTTATAAGTAGAATATACTTCACTATAACTAATACCATTAGAAATAGTTATTATTAACTTATTTGTTTTAATGGCAGAACCTGCCTTGATACTTTGACTAATTACTGAACCTTTCTTTAAATCACTATATTCTTCTTTGATTGTTAACTTTAAATTATTCTTAGCAGCATAATTCTTTATCTCTTCGATTGTATAATTTGATAAATCAACCATTATTACTTCTTTATTTAAATTAATAACGACCATTGTAATAATAAAGATACTTACAAGGATTATTAATATTATCTTCTTTCTCATATTATCACCATTATTATTTTACCAAAAAATACGACAAAAAACCACAAAATAGTGGTTTATAACTTTCGTAATTTTGTTTTAAGAATAGATTATTATAGGTGATTATATGTCATATAATGAATGGTGGCTTAAATATCGTAAATGGATTACTCTATTTCTAATTATTTTTATTATTATCAACTTTAAATTCTTTTGTATTCTATCCTTTATTCTAGTTACTGGATTCTTTATTAAAACAATATGGCGTAAGTAATATTTCGGTTTTATATAGTTTATCTATTTCTTTACTTATTTTTTTTGTCATATTGTATTCCGTATCATCAAACTTAATTATATCTGGTAAAGTGATCAAGATAAAGAATAATTTTCGCTCGTCTTCTGCTAATGGATAACTATTCTCATATCTTTTTAATATTTCTTCAAAATCAAAATCTAAACAATGATTACGATATAACTTATATAAATCGAAAATGGGAATATCAATTTTTGATTTATCCCAATTTATTAAATATGAATTCTTGTTTTCTAAAAAATGATCTAATTTTAAATTATTATGAAGAACGACATACCGTTTCTTTTTTTTATCTTTAATTAATTCATACCATTCTTCAATCTCTTTTTTAGAAAAAGCTAAAGCAGCAAATATCTTAGAAATATTACGGGCTAATAAATACTCACTAGGACTCATATAAACCTTTGTTTCAATTAAAGTAATTAAATCACTATAATAACTGTTTAAATAAGCAATATTATTATTAATATCTTCATATATTTGCTTATAATCAGCAATATCGACTTCTTTATAATGTGTTGTCTTATTATGTAATAGAGCTGTTAAATCAATTAAATCAATTACTTTTTGTTCCCTCGGAATATCAATTTCCTCAACATATTCACGTATTTCATAATCATCATTTATATCATTAAGCATTTTAGGGTAATAATCAAAACTACGAGAATCTAAATAGTTATATATATCATCTTTATGTTTATTATCCTTAATAACGAATCGGCCTTCATTGGTATCAATATAGGTGACTTTACCATTCTTTTCGTAACGATGTGGTTTTAATTCATATCTTTTTAATAACTGATTAATTTTGCGCACTAGGGATGATTATTTTATCACCTAATTTTATACTATTTAAATCGTTATATAGTTCTAATTCTTCTCTAGATGTATCATATCTTTCAATAATACTTTCTAATGTATCCTCTTCTCTAACAATACAAACCTTATAAGTAGAATATACTTCACTACCATCTAAAGTATCAAAGAGTGATTTTACATCAACTGGTTCATAATCACAGTCTTCATCTTCCGTATCACACAGTTTATGACGTTCTTCTTTAACAACTAATTCTTCTTCTACGGTTGGTTCTTCTTCAATTATTGGTTCTTCTTCCTTTTCTACTAATCCATCAACTAAGACATCAACATTAACTCTTAAAATGTTACTATTAATTATTTCATAATAAAAATCATCAATATCAATTTTAGCCTTATCTAGTCTATAATCATCGAGCATTTCTTCGAAAGGTAAATTAAATGAAAACACTTCCGTATTGGTACTAGTTTCCACCATCTTATATTCACCACTTATAATAAACTCCCCAATAATCTTTTCTTGTTCCAAATGTAAATTATGTTCTAATGAAATACTTGTTATTTCTGATAAATTGCTTTTAAAAATAATATTTTTTTTAAAAGGAACTATTTTATTCATACAATGTTACCATCCTTTCAATAAATTATATTAAAAAAAAAGATAATTATGATTATCTTTTTAATTCATCTTTTAATTCTTTATTATTATTTTGCGATAGTAACATTTTAGCTAATTGTATGTAATGATTATACCCAATATTATCATTATTATTTAAACATTGTTTAGCTAAATCATAGTAAACAAATGCTTCATCAAAACTACTTATTTCAATTTGGGTGGAATAGTCATGAAGAATTAATTTATTTGTTCGCTTTCCATTTTCTTTCATACCATCACCACTCTTTTACATTATATAATAGATAATATGAGTTTACAATGAAAAAATGATTATCAAATGTCAAAATATGTCAAAATGATGATTATTATTTAGTAAGCCTATTTACTTTTTTAAGTACTTTATTATTTCTTTTAGATAAATCTTTATAAAATCTTGCGTCTTCTACATCATCTTTAAGTTCTTTTAGTATGACCTTATTTTGATTTAAAACATCATAAGTACGCTCTAAGAATGTTGGATCAGTTAATATAAAAGGAAATTCACAAGTAATCGCATTAAGACTATCAATATAATCGTTATTAACAACATAAAGAGGAAGAATTTGCTCATAAAAGCTATTTGTCTCTACTGCCTCTGATTGATTAACAATAACTCCAAAATCAGTCGCTATTGAAGAAAAGATTGAATCTTTGTATTGCTCAATAACAGCCGGAATAAATAACTTATCTAAGATTTGTATAGTAACTCTATTGTTGTCATATCTTTTATTTAATTCTTGTAAATAATATTTATATTGATTAACATAACCACTACCATTTAAAGTTACCGTTAAATCATTATAAAAATGATAACAAAGTCTTTTTTTGGTTTTAGTACTATATTCATTGTTAAATCTTATATGATTAATAATACGATGCAAATTGTCCTTAGCTGAAGGCTCAATAAATTGATATTCCTTATTCGTTTTGATTATATCTCTTAACGCTTTAAGAAAATCAACTGACATAATATCTCCTTGCCATATAGGATGCTCCAATATAGTTGAAACATTTTTGTAAAACATCATTGATTGAATCATTTTTGAATGAACATATGCATCCAGTTCCTTTTGATAATCTACTTCCATTATTTAACACCTACTCCAATATATTTTATAACTTCTTTATAGTTTTTAACAGGTATATAGGTAATATCATTTTTAATTTCAGTTGGAACCTCATCTAAATCTTTAAGGTTATCAAATGGTATAATAATCTTTTTAATTCCATTACGATGAGCACCAATACTTTTTTCTTTTAATCCACCAATTGGTAGAACATTACCTCGTAATGTAATTTCACCAGTTAAGGCTACTTTACGATCTACTTTTAAATTACTAAAAGCACTAACTAATGCTGTGGTTAAAGCAATACCTGCACTAGGACCATCTTTAGGAATAGCACCTTCTGGTACATGTATATGAATATCATTATCAATCAATTTATTATATTCGATATGATAGTATTCATAATTTGATTTTAAATAACTTAAAGCAATATGAGCACTTTCCTTCATAATATCACCAAGTGAACCAGTTAATACTAAATTACCATTTCCTTTATAGTAATTAACTTCAATTGGTAAGGTATCGCCACCAAAGTAAGTATAAGCTAATCCATTAACGACTCCTACTTGAAATTTATTTTCTGGTTTATAAAAACGATATCTCTTTTTGCCTAAATATTGTTCTAAATTATTTGGTGTTATATTCAAACTATTTATTTTTAAATTATTGACAACCATTGATGTTACAATTTTACGAATAATATTAGCAATTTGTCGTTCTAATTCTCTAACACCAGCTTCTTTGGTATAGTGTCTAACAATCGCTAAAATAGCTTTATCATCAAAGTGTAATTGGTCTTTATTTAAGCCATGATCATCACATATTTTAGGTATTAAATGTTTTTTTGCTATATCTAGCTTCTCTAATTCAGTATAACCTGATAATTGAATTATTTCAAGTCTATCTTTTAATGGTTCTGGAATATCTTCGATGTAATTAGCCGTAGCAATAAACATGACATTGGATAAATCGTATTCTTCTTCAATATAGTTATCACTAAAATATTTATTTTGTTCTGGATCTAATACTTCTAATAAAGCACTAGAAGGGTCTCCCTTATAATCTTTAGTCATCTTATCAATTTCATCAATTAGAAATAATGGGTTACTACTTTTAGCTTTCTTCATTGATTGAATAATACGACCAGGATTAGCACCTAAATAAGTTCGTCTATGACCAACTATTTCTGACTCATCATTAACCCCACCTACTGATATTTTAACAAAGTTTCGGTCAATAGCATTCGCAATACTAATCGCTAGTGAAGTTTTACCTACACCTGGGGGACCAACTAAACAAATAATAGGGCTCTTTAGACTATCCGTCATTTGCTTAACAGCTAAATATTCAATAATTCTTGTTTTAACTTTATCTATTCCGTAATGTGATGCATCTAATTTTTCTCGTACACCATTTAAATCATTATTATCTTCAGTATAGATATTCCATGGTAAATCAAGTAACCATTCGATATAGTTTCTAACAACATTGGTTTCTGGTGACATTGAAGATAGACTTTCATATCGTCTTAATTCTTGCTCTAAACGTTCTTTAATATGTTTAGGGGCAGCTAAATCACCAATTCTATTTCTTAAAGTTTCAACTTCATCTTCTTTTAATGAAGTATCACCTAATTCTTCTTTAATCTTTTTTATTTTTTCTCGTAAAATATAATCTTTCTGATTATGATCTATTTCTTTTCTTACTTCAATATCAAGTTTATTTTCAATAGCAAATAACTCTTTTTCTTTATAGATATCTTCTAAAATCATACGAGCACGCATAACAACCATTGTTTCATTTAAGTATTCATGTAAACGACTAAATGATATCGGCAAATTAGGTGCGATGATATCTGTCATTTTAGATAAATCACCTATATTATTAATCTGTGATAAGATACTATTACTAATATAAGGTACACTCTTAATATAACTTTCTAATTCACGATATATTTTTCTGATTAAAGCAGTTGCTTCTTTTTCATCGATATCATCATTAGGCAAAGTAGCAATAATTGCTTCAATTACTTCAGAAGTTCGATTAAGGTTTAAATATTCATAAACACTAACACGAGAAACACCACTAATAATTATTCTGGTTTTCCCATTTGGTAATTCTATTTTGTGAGTTATTTTTGACATAACTCCTATTTTTGGTAATTCATCGATGTCAGGTTTTTCTTCAAATGAATTTTTACTACTGACAACTAAAATGTTATTTTCATGAAAAAGTTCAGCTACATCAATAATATTTTTATTGGTTTCACTATCAAATTCTAAACGAATTTCATTATTAGGTAGCAACACAATTCCCCTTAATAGGATGACTGGTAAGTTTGTTTTGATCAAGTTAACACCTCCTAATAAAATTGTTTTTTATTATAATACAAAAAGACAAAAAAGTCCACACTTTATTACAAAACAAAAAACGGTTTTTCACCGTTTTACTATTTTAACATAGCTTTCCTTTTACCTTATGTAGTCTATATCGAACACATATCGGTAAAAATATATGTATTCCCTACTATTATTACCCTACATTTACTTTTTATTATTAGTATTATTTTCCAAATGATAATATTCGGTATTTAAGGCAATTCCAATAACAATAACATACGCTAATGAATATACCCAAATCATTAAAATAATAATATTAGCTAAATTACCATAAAAGATATTATAGTTGGCAATATTATTAGCATAAAAGGAATAAATAGATGTTACAAAGATTAATCCTAAAGTAGCAAATGCTGCACCTATATTAACATATTTACTAGGAATTCTAGAGTCAGGTGCTAAAGTATAGATTAACTTTATCATCAAGAAAATAACAATTAAAGCAATTAGCCACTTTAAATAAACAAAGATGGTATAAATTTGAATAGCAATCGTCTCTGTAAAAACCATATCTAAAATTGTTTTTAAAATAACATTTCCAAACGCTAATCCAACAATTATAAAAACAAATAAAGAAATAAGAATAAATGTTAAAAAGAAAGCTTTAACTCTTGATTTTAAATAATCATGATTTTCAATCTTATATAATATATTAGAAGTTACAATAATTGAATGAGCACCATTAGAGGCTACTAGAAATCCAATAACCATTGAAAACCCAGTATTGATGTTTAATCCTTGTCCTGTAAAGAAAGGAAGTAATAAATCATATACACCTTTAGGTATTGTTTCCTTTAATAATGGTGTAAGATTATTTACTGATATATCAAAAAATGATCCCATAAAAGCAAATAAGGTAATAATAGGAATAATTGATAAAACTAAAAAATATGCTAATTGACCAGGAAGAATTCTCATCTCTGGCTTTTTTATTGTTTTAACTAATCGTTTTAATAATTTTTTAACTTCTTTCATAATTCACCTCTTAAAAAAAGCAAAGAAGATATCTTTGCTTAATTATTAAGTTCTTCTTTATTTACTCTCATATCAAGAGTTGCTTCATTGATCGCATCATCAATTGTTTTGATTTGATCATTTATCATACTATATCCTATTGCAGCTCCAAAACCATGAGCTAATTCCTTAAATTCTTTATTTAATTTACGAATATATGCGATTACTTGTTTTTCGTCATATTCAACTAAATAAACTAAGAATTCATTACCATTCGTTCTAATAATATCACTATTTGGTATTTGATTAGTAATTAACTTATTAGCGGCTTCTTTAATAACGTTGTCCCCTTCACGATGACCATAATTATCATTAATATAAGCAATATTGTTTAAATCAATTATAATAATAGTTTGTGGGTAAACTTCACTATCATCCCACTTCTCAATATTATCATTTAGATAATTACGATTTTTTAAAGAAGTAAGCATATCAACATATTTTAATTTATCTTCTTTAGTTAAAGTAGTATTCTTCTTTTTAGTTGGTCTAAAGTTATACGCAACTAGAGCAATTACTCCTATAATTAAAATTATAGTAGCTGATAAGGTTAAGTTTTTCAATATTATATTACCCGAAGTTACCGATAATATTTGCTTATAACCTTCATTAATCATATTCTTTTCAACCATAAATCCTAAATAAAAATTAAAATAGTTTTCAAATAATTCATTATTCTTAATATCTCTAATAACAAATCCATAATCAGTATTTAGATTAAATGAATAATCAATTTTATATTTTTCAAGTTCCTTATATATATAATAATTAAATACTTCAGCATTAATAACTAAGATGTTATTTTTTTCTTCTAACATTTTAGGCATATTAGGATATTCTTTAACTTTAATATTTTTTTTCTTTAAAAATTCAGCAATTTGACTGTTTTTTAAAACAGATACTGTTTTACCATTTAAAGAATTAATAGAATTAATAACTGTTTTTTCATCCAGTGATGATACAACAACAGCTTTTTCTTCATATGGGGAAACAGTTTTATAAACATCCATCATATATTTACTATCTTTATAGTGATCAAAATAGAAATCAATATTATTAGCATTAAATTCTTTTAGTAATTTAGTATAAGAATCATATTCTTTATAAATAACTTCAATATTACTTATTTCAGCAAATTTATTGATTAAACTATAATTAATACCAATATTTTCACCATTTATAACGGTGTCATATGGTAAATTATCAAGATAACCATACACATATCTCTTACTTCTAAATTTTACTCTTGTTTGTTCATCTATTTCATTTGCTATAAAATAAGAGTTTGATAAATGCAAGTTATATGAATTATTATATTTTTCTTCATTCCATTTTTGATAATATTTAGTTAAAATATCATTTAACTTATCATTCTTACCTAAAGATAATACATAATTATCTCTTATTTCTGTAATATTATAGGCAATATATAAAGGCATATTAGGATTATAATTATTTAAATAAACTAATTTAGGTAAAATAATGGCATCTACAGTTGGTTCTTCTTTACTTATTTCAGCTAACAATAATTCATTACTATCAAATGTTTTTAAAGTAAGATTACCATCTAAATAAGTATTAACATTATCTAATGTATCATTTAAAACGCCTATCGTTAATTCCTTTAATTCTTTTAAATTACTATATTTAAATTTATCTTTTGTTAAAACAGCATAATTATCACTATAGATTAAAATACTATTCTTGTCTATTTTATCAACTAGTCTTAAAGCATATTCTGTTTTAATATTTTCTCCTAAATTATATGATACTTTATTAAAAGATAACTCTGTATCATCTTCTAAACTTTCTAGAAAATCAAAAAATATGCCTTCACCTTCATAGTTTAAAAGGGCAATATTATTTAAAATACCTAAATCAATAACAGTATTTTTATTATTTTCAATCCACTTTTTTTCTAGAATAGTTAGTGTTGTATCAGTATCTTTCCGGGTTAATATAAACATGCCTATAGCTGAGATAAGGATTAAAATAGTTATTGAACCAATAACTATCCATTTCTTATTTTTCATTTTTACCACCTTACTATTATTTTGTCCAAACAAATGTTAAACTATCTTTATGTTTTGAACCAATTACTGGATAAATTTCCGTTTCTTTTGATTCATTACATATTAAGTAAACTTGAATATCATAATAACTTTGTTGTTCTGTTGATAATGCTTCAATAATAGAATCACTTAATGATTCAGCATCAACTAAACTAGTATCTTTTTTTACATCAATAATAAATTTCATGATTCTACCTTGTAAGCTGTATTTAATATTATTAACCTTTTTTGTTTCTAATATTAAATCTTTAATAACACTTATAGTATCTTCCTTAATAACAACATCTTCTATTCCATTTAAACGATTACCATATAAATCTTTACTTGAGTTAGGGTATATCATTTCTTTAATACCAAAGAAAGCTAGAATCATAATTATTGCAAAAACAGTTAAGCCGATTACTTTAAACTTGTGTTTTTTTAAAAAATCCATATCTTCACCTCGGTCATGATAATTATACTATATTTTTTTTATGATAGCAAATCTTTTTAATCGAATATATATACGTTACTACCCAAACTATTTTGTCTTCTAAAAATCATTGCTTTAATTTCCTCATTTGTTTTAATATAAATTTTTACATTTACATTACTAAACGTATTAGCAAGTTTTTCACTTAGTACTTGACTAACATATAAGATCTTGCTTCTATTTAAAGACATACTATTGATTGTTACGATAGCTTCCGTTAAAGAATTATTATTATAAGTTCCATAACCTGTTATATAAAGATTATTTAATATATTATTTAATTCCTTTTTTAAATTAATAAATTGTTCATAATCACTTCCATGATTAGTACTAACATAAGTGCTATCTAGTATTTGATATTCATAGTTAGTCTTTTCTAAGGTTATATCTGTATCTCTTGTAATGCCATAATATCGATATTTCCCTGGCATTATGTCATTAGGATGACTTTGAAAATATATCCCAACCATTATTTTCACATCTTTCACATCATAAGTAGCGCGCATATATTTTACTAATTCCTTAGCTTTTTTAGTAGCTACTTCTAATAAAACTTTGTCATCTACTTTTTTATATAAATAACTACCATAACTATTTATATATTTTTGATAAGGGTTAATAACTAATCCTAACGAAATACCTTTTAATAATCCGTTACTTGATAAAAAATTTTGTTCATAAATAGCTGTTACATAAGTGGGATTTATCGTTACATTATCGATTTTAATCTTATCAAATTTATTAAAATGTTCTTTATCTAATAAAGTTCGGAGGGTTTTTTCTTTCAAATATTGTCCTTGTTGATAAAATGAATTATTGGGTTTAAAGTATTCATTTGATAATAACATTAATGTCCTTTCGATTTCTTCTAAATCATAACTATTAATACTATTACTTATGACATAATTATTACTGACACCCTCTTTAAATGGTGTATATACTGTATAATATTCATCATCATATTGTAACTCTACAATTTTGTTATCTTCATCCTTTTTATCACAACCACTGACCATTAATATTAGACATAATAACAAGATTATTTTTTTCATATTACCACCAATTAAATTATAGCAAAAAAAATCTACTTTTTAAAGTAAGTAGATCTCTTTATATAACTAATATTTTCAATCATCTCATCAAATGTTTTTTCGATATGGTGTTTATCCATGATTTCACCTCAGCAATAATTTAACATATTATTAACACTAATTCTTTAGTTTCGACAATAGTAGTTAAAACTAGAAGTTCTATTCATCTTTTTGACATTTTTTTCAACTTTAGATATTTTATAGAAAAAAAATGAAAAATATAGTATAATTGAACTGGTGATAATATGAGGTATCCAACAGGTATAAAAAAGGGTCAGTGTACTTCAATTAATCATATCAATCGAGGCATGGGTTTAGAATACGATATTAATCAGACAAATGAATATTATCGTTGTCATGGTATAGCCGTTATTCATAAAAAACCTACCCCTATTACGATTGTTCGTGTTGATTATCCATCAAGGAGAGAAGCGGTAATAAAAGAAGCATATTTTAGTACACCTTCAACTACTGATTATAATGGTATTTATAAAGGACGATATATTGATTTTGAAGCTAAAGAAACGAAAAAGGAATATTTTCCTTTAAATAATATCCATGATCATCAAGTTGAACACTTAAAAAATATTATTAAATTGGATGGAATTGGCTTTATCATTGTTAGTTTTACTAAATTAAATAAAGTTTATCTTTTAGAAGCATATAAATTAATAGACTTTATTAATAATGAAAAAAGAAAATCAATTCCTCTTTCATATTTTGAACAAGAAGGATATGTAGTTAAAGTGAACTACCATCCACGATTAGATTATTTAAAGATAATAGATGATATCTATTTTAAAGGAGAGAAGTTATGAAAAAAATTAAGAAAATGATAAAGGATAATGGAACTAATGTGTTTTTAATAATTATTAGTATTATCGCCTTTATTACAGGAATATTTGCGATTGGATGGTTAAAGTCATTAATTATTATTGGAATTATTGATTTTTTATTATTTGGGTTACCATTAATTACAGATAAATTAAATAAGAAAAAGAAAAAGACCAAAAAGACTGGTTCTAAAAGTTCTACTAAAAAGAGTAGTAAAACAACTAGTACTAAAAAAGAAAAGAAGAAAAAAAATAAAATTTTAAAGATTATTTTAATTATTATCTTTTCAATTGGTATCGTTTGTTTAATAGCCGGATTCTTATTCTTCTTCATGATTGCTAAAAATGCTCCAACCTTTGATCCTGATAAATTATATAAGAAAGAATCAACCGTTATTTATGATAACGAAGGTAAAATAATTGCTAAATTAGGAATAGAAAAAAGAGAGAAAATTACTTATGATGAGTTACCAGAAGTATTAATTGATGCTATTATTGCTACCGAAGACTCAAGATTCTTCCAACATAACGGTTTTGACTTACCAAGATTTTTTAAAGCATCACTTGGTCAAGTTGCAGGTAACAGTGAAGCGGGTGGAGCTTCTACAATAACTATGCAAGTTGTTAAAAACTCATTCACTTCTACAATCGATTCTGGTTGGGATGGTATTAAAAGAAAATTTACTGATATTTATATGTCTATTTTTAAGGTAGAAAAAGCTTATACTAAAAAAGAAATATTAGAATTTTATGTTAACTCTTATTATTTAGGTAGTGGTGCTCATGGTGTTGAACAAGCTGCTGTTACTTATTTTGGTAAACCAGCTAAGGATTTAAATTTAGCTGAAGCTTCACTTATTGCAGGTCTATTTCAAGCTCCAAATGCTTATAGTCCATTTAATAATATTGAGGCAGCTACCAAAAGAAGAAATACTGTTTTATCTTTAATGGAAAGACATGGATATATAACAAAAGAAGAAAAAGATATTGCAGCGGCTATTTCAATTGAAAGCCTCTTAACTGATAGAAAAGGTACTGGTAAAGAATATCAAGACTTCATTGATACTGTTGTTGAAGAAGTAAAAGAAAAAACTAAAAATAATCCATATACAGTACCAATGAAAATATATACAACAATGGATCGTAAGAAACAAGATCACGTTAATAAAATTATGCGTGGTGAAACATTCAAATGGGAAAATGATTATGTAACAGCTGGGATATCAGTTGTTGATACTCAAACAGGTGCTCTTGTTGCTGTGGGTGCTGGACGTGATCGTACTGATGAAGGAACATTTAATAATGCAACAATGATTGAAAGACAAATTGGTTCTAGTGCTAAACCTTTATATGATTATGGTCCTGGTATCGAATATAATAATTGGTCTACTTTCACACCATGGACAGATGAACCATATAATTATAGTGATACTAAAAAAACCGAAGTATTTAACTGGGATGGTGCTTATGAAGGATGGATGACATCAAGATATGCCCTAACCTATTCAAGAAATATCCCCGCTTTAAAAGCATTCCAAAAAGTTAAAAATAGTAATATTTATAAATTTGTTACTGGTTTAGGTTTATCGCCTGAAGTAGATGGAACATTTATCCATGAAGCCCATTCAATTGGTGGATATAATGGTGAAAGTCCATTATCAATGAGTGCGGCTTATGCGACTTTCGCTAACGAAGGTTATTACATTGAACCATATAGTTTTACTAAAATTGTTTATCGTGAAAATGACGAAGTATATGAACATAAATATGTTGAAAATAAAGCTATGAGTGAAGAAACAGCATATATGGTTAATGATATGCTAGTATCTACTGCTGGTTATGCATTATTCCAATATGGTAATGTTAATGGATACAAATATGCAGCTAAAACAGGTACCACTAACTTTGATGATGAAACTAAAAAAAGACATGGTCTACCTGATAATGCAATCAACGACTTATGGGTTGCTGGTATGACTGATGAATACTCAATTGCTGTTTGGTATGGTTATGAAAAAATTAATAAAAATTATATTACTAAGTTTGGTAATGCTTATCATTCAGCTTTATTCCAAGCTGTAGCTAAAGGGGTATTTACTAGAAGTACTAATATTAAAAAACCTGATAATGTCATATCAGTTGAAGTAGAAAAAGGATGGATGGATGCATATTTACCAAGTAAATATACCCCTGCTAGTTTAAGGGTAACTGAATTATTTAAGAAAGGTACCGAACCTACTGTTGTTTCTAAACGCTTTTCACAATTAAATAATGTTACTAACTTAGATAGTAGTGTTCAGGGTAATTTAGTTACATTATCTTGGGATCCTATTAAAACACCTGATGCTATTAATGAAGAGTATTTAGAAGGCCTATTTAAGAAGATGTTTACTAAAGCGTCATATCAAAAAAGTAATTTAAATGCTCGAATTAAGTGGAATGAAAAATCAATTGGTAATATAATATATGATATCTATACATTACAATCTAATGGTGAATTACAATTAGTAGGCTCTACTGCTGATACAACTGCAAGTATTCCAATTTATTCAACTAAAGAACCAATTACTTATGTTGTTAAGAGTGCTTATTCTATATTTAAAGATAATGCTAGTAGTGGTAGTTCAATCACTGTTAACTTTGAAGGTCAAGGTTCAATCATATATTCACAATTAAATGGAGACAGTGTTGTAAATGTTCCTATTAACACATTCTACACTGATCCAGGTGTAACTGTCTATGATAACGGAATTGCTGTTACACCTTCTAGTTTCACTAAAACATATAAAAATACAACTACTAATACTGAAGTAGATAGCATTGATTTTAGTCAAACAGGTAACTATACTATTACTTATCAAATTACTTTTGGTAAGTATAGTAAAACTCATGTTAGAACAGTTAATGTTATTAGTGAATAAAAAAACAAAAGTCAAATCGACTTTTGTTTTTCTTTACATATATTTATTAATCCACAATCCTTACAGAGTGGCTTTTTAGCTTTACAATAATATCTACCAAATAATACTAATTGATGATGTATTCTAAGTCTTCTATCAACTGGCACTAATTTGGTAATTTTTTTCTCAATTACTAATACATTATCTTTTGGTTTAGCTAACCCTAACCGAATACTAACTCTTGCCACATGAGTATCTACAGCAATACAAGGCTCATTAAATAAATTACTTAAAACAACATTAGTTGTTTTACGCCCTACTCCACTTAAACTTTCTAAGAATTCCCGGTTATTAGGCACCTTACCATTACTTTTAATTAATAAGTCATTAGCGATTAACTTAATATTTAATGCTTTCTTATTATAATTACCAATTGACCTAATTATATTAATAATATCTTCAATCTCAGCCTTATCTAACGATTCTAAAGTAGGATACTTATCAAATAAGATTTTAGTGACCATATTTACCCGTTTATCCGTCGTTTGTGCGCTTAACATGACTGCAATTAGTAATTCATAGTCTTTAGTATAATTAAGTTCACAAGCCGGATTAGGTATTAATTTATCAAGGTATAACATTATCTCATTCATCTTTTGCATTTAACCAATCATAATCAAATAATTCTCCTTCAGGAGCCTTCTTTCGATAAGTAGTTTTAGCCTTATCGATATCAACTTTATCTTTAATACCTTTTTTACGCCACTCATGAAGAATCTTATCAATATATCTTAAATTAGATACACCATTATAAGTCGCTTCACGAAGAGCCAATAAAATAAGTTCCTCATTAAAACTAGCTTCAACCCAGGCATTAATAATTTCATATTCCATCGGTGATAATGTTCTTCCAAATTCTTTCTCAAAAACACTATATAGATTAGGATTATTATCCTCTTTAACATTCCCATTAATTAAAATAAAACTTAACTTATTATAAAAATTATCTAAATCAACATATTCACTATGACTATTATTCTCTTTACTAACTTTAATACTTACTAAATCCTTTTCATTCAAAGATCCAATCACCGTAAGTAATTCTCTTATATTCCACCCTAAAGTATCGCTTATCTCCTTTGAATTAAAAACATCTGTCTTATTATTAATTAAAGCAATTAATAAGACCAATTCTTTTTCATCGAGTTCAAGCTTTCGATAATTATCAAATAAGACTTTAGGTATCGTATATGGATTATCTTTTAATATTAAAATTATTTTTTCAATCATGAACATCACCACTTTCATTATAACTTATTTAGAAAAAATATACTACAATTTAAGTAGTATATTTATTTAAAATATATTGTTCAATAGCTTCTTTTTCATTTTCTATTTCATTTTTAATAATCTTAATTTCTAAATCATCTAATATATCTCTTAAATAGCCACCTTTTTCCCGCTTTAATAATTTACATATTTCATTAACTGAAATAACAATATCTTTTCTATTATAAATAGGAAGTTCATTATACTTTCGCGTTATTAATCTTTTATTAATACCTTTTATTTCACCAACAATACTAGATATATATAAACCATATTTATATAAGTTATAATCATCTAAAACATCTTTATCACGTAATTCATTAATATTACTAATAAGTTCTCGTTCATTATTCGTAAAACTATAGATATTTAAAACATCTAATTGAGCCCATATTCCAATAAGCGATGTAGTAACAACTAACTCATCTAAATTAGATAACTCTAAATAATTATCAAGTTCTAACTCTTTAATTAATTTAATACCTCGTAAAACATTAGGACTAGAAAATATTTTATCTAACTCATCTTTTTTACGGAAATAAGATAGTTTTTTTAATAGATAACCATATTTCTTAATTGCTTTAGATAAACTTTCATCTAAATCAAAATCAAGAATAGTTGCGAAACGAATAGCTCTTAAAATTCTTAAGCAGTCTTCCTTAAGTTTATATCTAGCACTACCTACAACCCTAATAACCTTATTATCTAAATCTAATCTTCCATTTAATAAATCAATAATATTACCTTCATGATCCATACATAAAGTATTAATCGTAAAGTCTCTTCGTTTTAAATCTTCTAATAAGTTATCAATATATTTTATTTTAACAGGTAAACGATTATTTTCATATTTGATTTCTTTACGGAAGGTTGTTATTTCAAACCTGATATTATTATAAACAACAGTTACCGAGCCATATGCATTACTAGGTAAAATAATATCTTTAAATATAGCTTTTAATTCTTTAGGAGAAGCATTAGTACAAATATCAATATCAGCACTTTTTCGATTTAAATATAAATCCCGAGGATAGCCTCCAACAATATATGCCTTATAACCTTTATCTATAATCATATTTAGGACTTTGATAGAACTATTATACATTTTCCACCTACCATTCGACAAGAAAAAAAGGCTTACAGCCTTTTAGTTTAAAGCGTCTTTTAATTTAGAACCAGCTTTAACTTTTACTGCAAC
>DHPM01000001.1:0-21233 GCA_002410935.1 Caryophanales bacterium UBA5364 | reverse complement strand
TTTAACTTTTACTGCAACTCTAGCAGGAATTGCAACAGCTTCACCTGTTCTTGGATTACGTCCAGTAGTTGCTTCTTTTGCTTTAGCTTCAAAAGTACAGAAACCTGTTAAAGTAACTTTCCCTTCTGTTTTTAATCCTTTTGTAACTCCACTAATCATAGCTTCTAATGCACGAGCTGCATCTGCTTTTGTGAATCCAGTTTCTTCAGCCATATAAGCGACTAAATCTGTCTTTGACATTCTTCATACCTCCTATTTTTATAAGCTATTTTGCTTACACTTAAAGAATAACATTTTTTAATTATAAAATCAACAATTTTTTGATGTTTTTTCCTCTTTTTGGTTAATTTCTAAGGGAAAAACGCAATATTCATTAAATAATATCTATTTTTTAGAATTTTATGACATATTTTCTAATGTTTTTTCTAAATCATTTTGAAATAAAGGAACTAATTTATCAACTATTTTTTGATTAACAATAGGAATACAATCAATATTATCATTATTTATATTAATAACCCCAAAGAAACTATCGACATAATTATCCCCATTAACTAAATAACCATAGATTACATTATCTATTTCTTGAATCCAAATAATCATATATGTTGTATCATCCATTTGAACCATTTTTCCTACATAATTATCCATCAAACACCTACTATTCTTTATTTTTAGGATTCATGTTTTCAAATGCTCTTAAAACTTCTAAAGGCATTGCGAAGAACACAGTATTTGATTGATCTGAACTAACATCATTAATTGTTTCTAATGTTCTTAAATGAAGCCCACCTTGAGTTTTAGATAAGATGTCAGCAGCTTTAGCTAAATTAACTGCTGCTTCAGCTTCCCCTTCAGCTTTTGTAATAACTGCTAATTTTTCTCTTTCTGCTTCCGCTACTCTAGCAATTACTCTTTTCATTTCTTCTGGTAATGAGATATCCTTAATCTCAACATTTTCGACTTTAATTCCCCAATCATCAGTTGCTAAATCGACGATTTTCTGAATATCTTCTGATAACTTATCGCGTTTAGTAAGTAAATCATCTAAAGACACTGTCCCTACTATATTACGCATTGTTGTTAACGCTAATTGACTAGTTGCATAGAAGTAATTTTCAACCTCTAAGACAGCCTTAGACGCATCAGCAACCTTATAATACACAACAGCATTAATCTTAACTGATATATTATCTTTAGTAATAGCTTCTTGATCAGGAACATCAACCACCTTAGTTCTAACATCAACCTTTTTAAATGATTGAACAATAGGAAAAACTAAATTTAAACCAGGATTCATTACCTTAGTATATTTTCCTAAGGTAAACTTAACACCTCTTTCATATTCATTAATTTGTTTAATCGACATAATTAAAATAATTATTGCAAGTATAAATAATTCCACAAACTCACTCCTCTCTATAATAATTATATCATTTTTATTGATATTATATCAATAAAAGAAAACTAAGATTAAAATAATCTTAGTTTATTATCTTTTTTAATTATCACAGGGATCATCAGTATACTTATACTGATATTTAGAATATTCATTATCATAGTTTATAACGATGCATCCATTCATAATTTTATTTTTGTTTAAAGGATTCCTTAATTCGGTTTGTTCAATATAACCATTATTTATTAACTCCTCTAAACTTAAATAAATAATTTCTGTTTCTGACAAACGTTCTAAATTTTCTGTTGCCCAATCTTTAGCTGTTCTTTCAATCATCAAAACTTGGGAATCATATACTTTTTGCTTAGAATCTTTGATTAAATTAGTAATAGATGGTACAGCGATTGTTCCAATAATTCCTAATAAAATAATCACTCCTAGTAATTCAATTAATGTAAAACCTTTTTTCATTTTTGCTCTCCTTACATCTTGTACTATATAATTAAAGTATAACATTTTATAAAGTTCATTTCAATATAATTAGTTATTTAGCCTAATATGTTTAGTCGATTTTACAAAAAAAGATAAGTTTTATCTTATCTTTATATGAACATCTCTTAATTGTTCTTCTGTTACTTCTGAAGGTGAACCCATCATTAAATCTTGAGCACTACTATTCATAGGAAAAGCAATAACTTCTCTAATGTTTGATTCATCTTTTAATAACATAATAATACGATCTATTCCAGGCGCCATTCCTGCATGAGGTGGTGCACCATATTGAAATGCTGTATATAATGATTTAAATTTAGTTTTTAATACTTCTTCATCATAACCAGCAATTTCAAATGCCTTTTTCATTATTTCAATATCATGGTTACGAACAGCCCCACTTGATAATTCAACACCATTACATACTATATCGTATTGATAAGCTAGAATATCTTCTGGTTTTTTATTTAATAAACTGTCCATTCCACCTTGAGGCATACTAAATGGGTTATGAGTAAATAAATACTTTTCTTCTTCTTCACTGTATTCATACATTGGGAAATCAACAATAAAGCAGAACTCAAATTTAGATTTATCGATTAAATCAAGTCTTTTACCTAATTCAGTACGAATAACACCCGCTAATTCACTGGCCTTATCTTTATCAGCAATAAAGAATAAGACACTCCCCTCTTTTAATTGACACTTTTCAATTAAGCTAGTACGATCGCTATCAGTTAAATATTTATCAATTGGTCCAATAAATGACATATCACTATTGACCTTTAAATATCCTAATCCAGCTAATCCATTATTAATAGCAAAATCACCTAATTCATTAAACCATGAATTACTTTTGTCCGCAATATCATCAACGGTTATTCCTCTTACTGTAACTCCTCTAAATGGTTTAAACTCAGTATCCTTAAAAATATCCGTTAAATCAATAATTTCTAAAGGGTTTCTTAAGTCGGGTTTATCAGTACCATATTTAAGCATTGCTTCAGAATATGGAATTCTTTTAAAAGGTTTAGAAGAAACTTTTTTATCACTAAATTTAGTAAATGTTTCATATAATACCTCTTCTGTTACTTCATATACATCTTCAGCTTCAGCAAAGGACATTTCAAAATCCAATTGATAAAATTCACCTGGTGAACGATCACTTCTCGCATCCTCATCTCTAAAACATGGTGCAATTTGAAAATACCTATCAAAGCCACTAACCATTAATAGTTGTTTGAAAATTTGAGGAGCTTGAGGTAAAGCATAAAACTTACCATGATATTTTCTTGAAGGAACAATATAATCTCTTGCTCCTTCTGGTGAAGAAGCCGTTAGAATAGGAGTTTGAATTTCGGTAAATCCTAATGAAGTCATCTTCGTTCTTAAGAAACTAATTACTTGTGATCTAAAAATAATATTATCATGTACTTTTTTATTGCGTAAATCTAAATAACGATATTTTAATCTTATATCTTCATGAACATCACGAGAAATCATTATTTCAAATGGAAGTTCATTTAAGGCAACGCCTTGTACTTCAATCTTATCAACTAAGATTTCAATATCTCCTGTTTTTAAACGAGGGTTAATCATATCTTCGGCTCTTTTTATTACTTTTCCATCAACAGTAACAGTTGATTCACGAGTAATATTATCAAAAACATGGTTATCATGACCAACAATTTGGATAACACCAGATTCATCTCTGATATCAAGGAATATTATTCCGCCATGATCACGAATATTTTCAACCCAACCTGATATTCTAACTTTTGAATCAATGTCAGATATCGTTAATTCACCACAATAATGTGTACGATATTTGTTTGTCTTCATATTACCTCTTTTCTATTTCTTCTTTTATTATCTTAGCTGTTAGTGCAGGATTTGCTTGCCCTCTAGTTCTTTTCATAACTTGCCCAACAAAGAAATCAAAAACATTTCGTCCATTACGATAATCTTCAATTAAATTTAAATTAGCATCTAATATTTCAACAACCATCGCACGAATTTCTTCATCATTATCAATTTGTTTAATCCCTAGTTCCTTTACAATCGTAACAGGATCTTTTTCATCTTGTAGAACTTTATAAAGAACTTCCTTAGCTTGTTTAGAAGAAACTTTACCATCATTAACCATCTTAATTAATGATACTAACATATCTGGAGTTAAATAGATTTGATCTATTTCTACTTGATATTTATTTAAATGACCTAAAACAATACTAGTAATCCAGTTAGAAGCTAACTTAGGATCAGCTCCACCTTTAATTGTATCTTCAAAATAATCAGCAATCTTCTTCTCTTTTACTAAAGTTGTTGCATCATATCTTGATAATCCATATTGGTCAATATATAGATTAATTCTTTCATATTGTAACATAGGAATTTCACTTTTTATTTCAGTTAAAAATTCTTCTGTTATTTTAATTGGTGGCATGTTTGGTTCAAGAAAATATTTATAATCAACAGCATCTACTTTAGTACGCATACTATAAGTCTTCATGTCTTCATCATCAAATCTTCTTGTTTCCATAATAACAGTGCCGCCACTATTTAATAATTCAGTTTGTCTTTCTATTTCATACTCTAAAGCCGCTTTAACTTTAGTAAAAGCATTAATATTTTTAATTTCTACTTTAGTACCAAATTCGGTAGCATCTTCTTTCATTAATGAAATATTAACATCACATCTCATTTGTCCAAGATCACTACGAGCATCAGATACACCACAGTATAAAATAACTGAACGAAGTGACTCTAAGAATGCTACGGCTTCTTTAGCTGAATGTAGACATGGTTCTGTAACTATTTCAATTAATGGAATACCACTACGATTGTAATTAACTAATGAATAATCATTAAAATGATCTAAACTAGCTGTATCTTCTTCAAGATGCAAATCATGAATATCGACTTTAATATCTTCATCATCAATATTAACCATTAAATAACCATTAATCCCCATTGGTTTATAAGCTTGTGTAATTTGATAGCCTTTTGGTAAATCCGGATAAAAATAATTTTTACGATCAAAAATAATTTCATCTGGGGTTTCACAATTTAAAGCCATAGCTACTTTTAATGCTGATTTAGCAGCTTCTTTATTAACCACTGGAAGGATTCCAGGAAAACCTAAATCAACAGTATCTAAATAGATATTAGGCGTTTCTGAATAATCATTTTGAGCATTAGAAAAGTTTTTCGAATTTGTTTTTAATTCGCAATGTACTTCTAACCCAATAACTACTTTATACATTATTTATCCCCCTTTGCAACTTGTCCTTTATAACCCAAAACACTTTCTATTTTATAAGCCATGTTTAAAGTTAATCCATCTTCAAATTGACGACCAGTGATATTAACACTAACAGGAAGTCCATTAACGAACCCACTAGGAATACTAATACTTGGGAAGCCCCCAAAGTTTCCAATAACTAAATGATTGCCTAAAATTAGATAACGATCTGATAATTGTTCTGTCTTATTACCAATTATAGGTGCAATAGAATCACTAGATGGCATAATTAAACCATCATAGTCCTTGAATAATTCATTTATTTTATCAACAATCATTCTTCTTACACGCCCAGCATTTAAGAATAATCTTTCTTGATTTTCTTTTTGAAGAACAAAACTACCCATGACAAATCTTCTTTTAATAAATTCAGAGAATCCTTTAGTACGAGCATCAAAAATAATGTCATCAACATTATTACCAACACCACGTTTTCCAAATAATATTCCCGTTAAGTTAGCATTATTACTAGTTGCTTCAGCACATGATATACACATGTAAGCTGGATAAAGGGCATTTAATAGGTCACGATCAATTGATACTTCTTCAACGATGAAACCTATTTCACGACATTTTTCGATTACTTCATAGAAATTATTTAAAGTAGCCGTTAATTCTTCATCATTAACATCTTTATAATTATCTAAATTACAAGCTTCTTTTATATAAAATAATTTTTTACCCTTAATATCGTTTTCTAAACAGTCAGCATATACTTCATCAGTATTAGGTAATGATGTCATATCACGTTCATCTTTACCTTTTAAAATATCAGTTACATAAGCAGCATCTTTAACACTTCTAGTAATACATCCAACATTATCTAATGATGAAGCAAAAGCAAATACACCATAACGACTTATTCTTCCATAAGTTGGTTTAAATCCAACTACTCCACCATAAGCAGCTGGTTTTCTAATTGAATCGCCAGTATCACTACCAATTGAAAAAGGAGTAATACCTAAAGCTACACTAGCAGCACTTCCCGCTGAAGAACCACCAATTAATCTATTTTTATCCCATGGATTTCTAACAATTCCGGTATGTCCAGTCGTACCACTACCACCCATAGCTAATTCATCTAGTACTGTTTTACCAACTAAAACCGCACCACTATCCTTTAACTTCTTAACAATAGTAGCATCGTAAACAGGAACATAATCACTTAAAATATTAGATGAACCGGTCGTTAAAATACCCTTAGTAGAAATATTATCTTTAAGAGTATAAGGGATTCCATTTAATACACTATTTCCTTTAACTTCATGTTTTGCATCATCTAAAATAGTTACAAAAGAATTATATTCTTCTTGATATTGATGTGCTTTATCTAAACTATCCTTAATTAAATCTTCACTTGTTATTTGACCACTATCTAATAATTTTCTAATTTCTTCAATTGTTAAATCTAATTGTTTCATACTATCCGACCACCTTTGGTACTTTTACTTGATTATATTTAACTTCCTTAGCATTTTGTAATGCTTCATCGGTTGTTAAAGGGTCTTTTGCTATATCTTCCCTTAATTGATTTACATAAATATTATAAGGGAACGTCATAGGTTCAACTTTTTCAATATCTTTAATTTTACCAATTAAATCCATCTGTTCCATAATGACATCAAATTCATTCATTAATGTTTCATATTCACTCTCATTCATATTAAACATTAACTTCTCAGCATAATTCTTTAACTTTTCTTTAGTAATCATTAAATACCTCCTTATATGAAATAAGTTTCTGAAATAATTCAGAAAACTTATGCATGACAAATATATGGCGCCTAATGCAGGACTCGAACCTGCGACACTCTGATTAACAGTCAGATACTCTACCAACTGAGCTAATTAGGCAAAAATATGGCGCCCAATGCAGGACTCGGACCTGCGACACTCTGATTAACAGTCAGATACTCTACCAACTGAGCTAATTGGGCAAATAATGGCGCCTAATGCAGGACTCGGACCTGCGACACTCTGATTAACAGTCAGATACTCTACCAACTGAGCTAATTAGGCACATAAATAAATAAAAAAACAGTATTCTAAATCCTCTAAAAGGGACGAATTACTGTATATCCGCGGTACCACCCATATTATTATATATTTCTATATAATCACCTTATTCAATTTCATTGAAATCTAGTAACTTGGTAACGGATTACAACCGATTTTCCCTACTCGAATTCTTTCGAAAAAATAGCTCCGAAGTGTTATTCATAATAAACTTAATTGTTAGCTCCCACCATATCTAACTCGCTCGAATCAGTTTTTATTATTACTTCTCTTCCTCAACACCTATGTCAACAATTATAAAAGATTTTTCCCCCTTTGTCAATAGTTTTAACAAAAATATAAAAAAATAATCATTTTTATAAAAAAAAGGAATTATTCATTCCCTTCTTTAACCTTTGTTTCTATTTTTTTACTTTCTTCAATAAGCGGTTTACTTAAATCATTAAAACTAAATTTATTATTTTTTAACGAAGTAAATTCTTGTTCAGTAATGCTTGAAGTCATATTTAAAACATTATCTAATACTTTATCATCAACTTCTCCTTGGAACATTAATTTACTTATTCCCACTACTTCATCTGAAACTTTAGTTAAAATTAAATAAGTTGTATAGTCTCCGTACTTACCTTTATATAAATACATTTCCTTATTGTTTACTGTTTTTTCATAATCACTAGTAAATAATAAGTCATATTTTTTCATTGCTACAATAAAATCCTCTTTATTATTAACTAATAAATTATAGTCAACCTCTTCAACAACTTGAACAGATAATCCCCAATTCTCACTATTATCATAAATAAATAATAAATCATTGATATCATCTACTTCATATTTCCAATTACTATTTAAATTTAATAAATATGAATTATAAACAATTTCTTTATTTATAGGCTCTTCTAAAATAGGATCATTTTTCAAAAGAATATCTTCTTTGTTAGCTTTTTTATTAGAATCACTTATAACTAGATAAACATTTAAACCAATTGAAACAATTAGTAATATCATTATCAAAATCATAACTAAACTAAATGGTTTAGATTCTTTTTTAGTTTTCACTAATACTTTACCATCTTCTTTAATTGGTGTTTCATTATCTATTATTACTTCTTCTACTTGGTTATTATCTTCAATTAATACTTCATCAAGTGGCTGAATAGATGGTTCATTACTATTAACTACTTCTTCTATTGTCTCTTCTGCTACCGGTTCTTCTTGTGGGATTTCTAAAGTTACTTCTTCTATTACTGGTTCATTAATAATTAATTCTTCTTGATTACTAATAACATCTCTATTTAATTGAACTTCAGTTTGAACAAAATCGATAACTTCTTCAGTGTTAGCACTTCCAAAATCAATAATTTCTATTTCTGGTTCTTGCTTTACAACAACTTTTTCACCACAAATTTTACAAAAATCTTCACCTGGTATTAATGGACTTCCACATTTACTACATTTCATTTGCATCCTCCAATACATAATAGGTATAGTTTCATTATACTTTATATAGTGTAAAAGTCAATTTTTTGCAGATATTTATTTTTTAGAGAATGTAAAAAATCGTATATAAAAAAATAATCCTAAGATTATTTTTTATAGAACAATAGCTATTAAATTGCCACTACCTTTATTAACTAATTTAGATAATGTTTTTTGTAATTTAAATCTTGCATTTTCAGGCATTAATGATAACTTGGCTTGAATGCCTTCTTTAACAATGGTATCTAAGCTTCGGCCAAAGATTTCACTTTTCCAAATATTACTATCTTCATCATCCTTCATTAAATAATTAATTAATTCTTTACTTTGTAATTCTGATCCTATTATTGGTTCAAAAGTACTTTCAACATCAACTCTTATCATGTGAATAGAAGGAGCAACAGCTTTTAATTTAATTCCATACCTTCCTGCTTGTTTAATTATTTCAGGGGTATCTAATTTCATATCAGAAATAGTTGGTGAAGCAATTCCATATCCTGTTTGTTTTACCATTCTAAGCGCTGATTTAACTTGATCATACTCTGCTTTAGATTCATGGTAATCTTGGAATAATGACAATAATTGAGTCTTACTAGTTATATCAACACCGATAAGTTCCTTAAGAATTTCATTATATAAATTACTTGGTGCTTGCAATGTAATAGTGACTTCACCAACTGATGTATTAACATCTGATAAGAATGCTTTACTAATATATTCACAATCAGTAAAATGATTAGTTATTGTTTCAATATCACGTAATTTATCAACTTCAACAATACTTTCTCTAATTTTGTCAATGTAAATTTGTTTTAACCAATTATTTGGCGATAAACAAGCAATCCATTCTGGCATATCAACTTTTACTTCAAGGACTGGGAATTCATATAATGCTTCTCTTAAGATAGCATAAATATCTCTTTCAGTCATATTTTCAATACTAATTGGTATAACAGGAACATTATAAACAGCATTAAGATTTTCAGCCATTCTTTCTGTTTCTGGTAACATTGGATGAGTTGAGTTTAAAATGACAATGAATGGTTTACCTATTTCTTTTAGTTCATCGACAATTCTTTCTTCGGCTTCAATATAATCATTACGAGGAATTTCCCCAATTGAACCATCAGTAGTTACTACAATACCAATCGTTGAATGATCCCTAATAACCTTTTCTGTTCCTACTTCAGCAGCTTCAATAAAAGGTATTGGTTCATCATACCACGGTGTTTTAACTAATCTCGGACCATTTTCATCTTCATAACCTTTAGCACTTGGGATAACATAACCTACACAATCTACTAATCGAATATTAGCATGAAAATCATCAATTCTTATTTTAGCAGCATTACTAGGTACAAACTTAGGTTCAGTGGTCATGATGGTTTTACCTTGAGCACTTTGTGGTATTTCATCTAACGCTCTTTTTCTTTCATACTCATCTTCAATATTTGGTACTACTAAATTTTCAATGACTCTTTTAATAAAAGTTGACTTACCAGTCCTAACAGCACCTACTACTCCTAGATATATATCTCCGCCAGTTCTTTCAGTTATACTTTTAATGATATCTATTTTTTCCATATAATCCCTACTTTCATTTCAATAAAATATATGAGTATAATTTAAAAGTTATGATAATTAATAGTTTTTTCTTTAAATCTTTATTATTTACAATTTTTTTAAAAAATTATAGTTTCATTTACCCTTATAAATCAACGTTTTATCGAAAAAAGTAAATAAATGGTAAAAAATGTCAAAAAAAGTATTGACATTTGAGATAACTATGATATAATATAATCGTAGTCATAAACTGGTACTCTTGAAATCAATGATTATTAAGTCAAAAACTTAAAAATTATATTTCTGCATCATCAGTTAAAAAAATATGTTCGTGATGTCAAGGTCAAACCTTGGGGTATGATACATATTGACAATTAATAAATTTAATTATTTAATAATTGGTGATTAGACTACACATAGAAAAGTATATCCTGTATTGAATTATATTCAGTACCAAAAGATATACTTTTCTTTTTTATTAAAATAATTTATCAATATCTTTAGGGACTTCATCATTAATAACAGCTTTAATAATTTTATCTTCTTTTTCCTTAGATACTTCTTTTCCTGTCATCTTCCCTAATTCTTGAATTACTTCCCTTAAAGTTTTTTCACTTTTCATATCTGATTGTTGTAATTTATTAGCAAGATCTAAAATAGTTTGTTTACCAACATTCGTTTTCTTTTCTACTTTATTAAAGAAACCATCTGACAAATTCATATAAAAAACCTCCTACATTAATATATGTAGAAGGTTAATAAAAGTTATTGCTCACCTTTATTTTTAAATTGAATTACAATAGGAGTTCCTTCAAAATCAAAGGATTCTCTTATTTTATTTTCTAAATATCTTTCGTATGAAAAATGGACCAACCCTTTACTATTAACTTGCATATTAAACGTTGGCGGGCAAGTACTAACCTGATTACAAAAGTATATTTTAAGTCTTTTACTTTTATAGGTTGGTGGTAAATTTAAGTTATAGGCATCATTAATAACATCATTTAATAAGCTTGTCTTAATTTCTTTTTTACTATTAGTATAGACTTTTAATATTTCAGGCATTAAAGTATGAATTCTTTTTTTGGTTTTAGCTGATAAGAAAACGATTGGAGCATATGGCATAAATTGAAAGTTATTGCGAATTTCTTTAGTAAAGGCTTTCATTTTAAGATCCTTATCATTAACTGTATCCCATTTATTGACAACTAGAACAACTGCTTTACCTGCTTCAATAGCATAACCAGCAATATGTTTATCATGTTCAATTATTCCTTCTTCAGCATCAAGAACAATAATACATACATTAGAGCGATCAATTGCTTTTAAGGCTCTTAGTAAACTATATTTTTCAACTGATTCATAGATACGACCCCTTTTACGCATACCAGCTGTATCAATAACAATATAGTCTTTACCATGATAAGTAAAAGGCGTATCAATGGCATCCCTAGTTGTTCCGGCTTGATTTGATACAATAACACGTTCTTCATTTAAAATAGCATTAACTAAACTGCTTTTACCGACATTAGGCCTCCCAATAATTGAGAACTTAATAATATCATCATCTGGTTCTTCTTTAATTTCTTTAAAGTCCTTAGTTATTTCTTCTAATAGATCAATAATACCAGTATTTTGTTCTCCACTAACTTTAATATATCGTCCAAACCCAAGTTCATAAAAATCATATATATTATCTTTAGCTAATTTACTATCAAACTTATTAATAACAACAATAACATCCTTACCTGACTTAATTAACATATCTCTAACAAGATAATCATTAGCCGTTAATCCGTCTTTACCATCAACGACAAACATAACTAAATCAGACTCTAAAATAGCTATTTCAGCTTGCATTTTTATTTCAGCATTAAAATCATTATTATCTATTTCAATTCCACCAGTATCAATCAAATGAAATTGATAATTTCTAAATTCAACATTACCATAAAGACGATCCCTAGTTATTCCTGGATTATCTTCAATAATAGCAATTTTCTTACCAACTAAACGATTAAAGATAGTTGATTTTCCTACATTTGGTCTTCCCACTAATGCGACAACTGGTTTTTTCATCTTATCACCTTATTTCTTATTAATTATATCACAACGAGCGTATTATAGCATATTGATTTACCACTAACAATACCTTTTTTATTTTATTTCGCCATACTTTAAAATTTCTTCAACGATATCTCCATATACGATAGTCCCATTTTCAATAATTTTACCTAATTCAATAAAACTAACATTTTTATTAACTCTAATATACAGTTTCCCCTTATAGAGATATGTCGGATAATGTTCTGAAATATCATTTACTTGATATAAAAACTCACTATTATTAATGATATTAACCTTCATATCAATACTATTAAAATAATCAAAACATTCAACAGGTTCTCTAAACAACTCTAAGATTATTCCATAGTGTTCATTAATATAAACATTGATATCATAGTAACCGCTTATCTTTAATTGATAAATGTTTTTTAATTTTAAAAATAATTGCCTAAAATAAGTTTCTAGGCTATTACGATCATTAAAATTAATTTTATCTATATATTTATGATTTAAAAAAACGATTAGGTTATTATCGTTTCTAACTTCAATCTTCATTCAATCACCTACGTTATTCTATGAAGATAGTATTAGAAAAGATACATTAAATCGTTCTTTCAATCTTTCCATGAATTTCATCTTTTCCTAATTTAGTTATATTAGAAAATAAAATGAAATCATCACCAACAACTAATTCTAATTCATCTAGTATTTGATTTCTTTGCTTTTGATGCAATGTCATACTTAATTTATCTGCTTTAGTTGCGACGATAGTAACTGGTATTTTATAATACTTTAAAAAGTTATACATCATAATATCATCATTATTTGGCTTATGCCTAAAATCCACTAACATAAATACTTGCTTTAAGTTTTTTCTGTTTGTTAAATAGTCTTCCATCATCAAGCCAAACTTCTTTTGAATTTTTTTACTTATATTAGCATAACCATATCCCGGTGCATCCACTAAATAGAATGCATCATTAACTAAATAAAAGTTAATGGTTTGGGTTTTTCCTGGATTTGATGAAGTACGTGCATAGTTTTTACGATTAATAAGTGTATTAATAAAACTACTTTTACCTACGTTTGATCTTCCAACCAATAAAAATTCTGGTTTCTCGTCAGTAGGATATTGACTTCGTCTTACTGCACACACTGTCATATCTACACTATTAATTTTCATTTAATCACCTTCGCTCAAATTTGAAAAGCTGCTTTATTATAACATCAACATATTTTTTTGTCAAAATCTCTAATTTAGACAAAATATAACATTGTTATTATACCATAATTTAACCACATTATTTCATAGTAAACACTATCTTTGACATTAGTTGACAAAAAAAGAAGAATTATTTTTCTTCTTTTGTTTCTAATTTTTCTAAAACATCTTTAGTTACTTCAATTGCTTTTTCACGAATAGAGGTAGCTGTTTTTTCTAAAACAGGCGTTCCCTTTTCAACAGCATAATTAACTAGTTCTTCAGTTTTATCTTGAATTTCTTTAGCTTTCTTTTTAGCTACTTTCAAGACTTTTTCTTTATCTAAATCAGCTAATTCATTTTTAATTTCATAAACCTTTAATTCAATTGTTGCTTTTACTTCCTCAACATCAATATCTTGGATTTTTTTCAACATATCATCTAAAAAGACTTTAAGTTCTTTTCTGGTCTCTTTACCTGATTTTGGAGCAAACAACATACCTAAACCAGCACCAATACCAGCACCTAATAATAGTTTACCAAAACCACTTTTCTTTTTACTCATTATCGTCTTCCTCCTTTTTCTTTTTCTTACTAAATAAATTAGTTATTGTAGTAGTAACAGCATTAACAACCTTATCACTTACAGCTGACAAAGCATCAGCAGTAGAATCAATAATATTAAATACTCCATCTAATTTAGTAACCTTATTATTAACGTCATCAACTACCCTATCAACTTTACCTAATGTTTTAATTAATTTAATCCCAAGAATAATTAATACTACTATAAGTATAGTTAGTAAAATATAGATTATGATAGGAAATACATCATTTAAGCACTCCATTAATCATCCTCCCTTTTTTCATACATTGAATCAATCAAATTAAATAAATCAGCTTCATTTAAATCTAAATTGTTATCTTCAAGTTCCGTATCTACTTGTTCATCCTTTGTACTATATTCTTCAGATTGCGCTTCTAATTCTCTTAATAAATCCATTTCCATTGTATCTTCAATGTTGGAATCATTTAATTCTGAATTAAAATTAGTTATTTCATTTTCTAATTCGTCAAACATATCAATTTCCTTTTCTTTTTTATCTTCTTCTACAATAATAGAAGTTTTCCCAAATAATGTTGACTCTAATTCATCTTCAAGAGTTCCATAAGCTTTATTACGAATATCATCAACAGTAACTTTATCAACATCGTACATTAACGATGTATGAGTAACCTTTTTTGGAGCAATTTCGTCTTTATGATAATTTTTATCTAAAATTCCATAAATAGGTGAAATAATAGGAGTCGGCTTAAAGATTTTCTTTTCTTCTTTTGGTGCTGACCCTTTATTATATCCTTCTCTCTTTAGAGTTGTTTTATTCTTATTTTCTCTAATATTTGTTAAAGTATTAAAATCTTCATCATCAAAGAATACTACTTCTTTAAACTTTTCTTCCTTTTTTATTGGTTCTAAAGTTTCATTAACAACCACTGGTGTTTCAATACTCTTTACTTCTTCTTTAGCCTTTTGTTCTTCAGGAGATGGTATTTCAACTTTAATAACTTCTTTTTTTATCGGTTTTTCTTCCTCTATTTCTTCAATAAATAAATTCTTGACTTTATCAATTAATTTCATTTATTCCACCTCATTCTTCCATATCTTCTATATATTCTATAAAGTTATTCGTTTCCTTTTTAGGAGTAAAAATATCATATTTCTCTTCTTTGTTAATGAATAAATCATCATCCAACATAATCTTGATAACATTACTATTAAATTTAATAGTAGATAAAATATAAGTTGCATCTAAAACAACATTGTTTATATCTTCTTTTTTTACTAATGCTTCAATTTTAGCATAATTATACATATACTCTATTAAGTATAGATTGTCCATCTTATTAATTTCAAGAAAACCTTTTTTGTTATTCATATCGATAAATCTCGAATAATAAGCATCATCGTTTTTTTCATAACTAAATTCTTTTTTATAATAATAACTTATAACATCAACATATAAATAATAATAATTCCCATTTGAATATAACTTTTCGTTATTTTCTCTTGTATCAATATAATTGACCCCTCTAGGAATATAATATTTATATCCTTTCCCAATTCGGTTAAACAGTTTATTATCCTTAGATAATACGACATTAATAATATTGTCAATATCATCTGTCTTTATTCTAACAACTGTGCAACCAGTCATGAGGCATATCACAAGTGTCAATATCAGTAGTTTTTTCATATAACACCCTCTACTCTATTATACCAAATTTTTACTAATTTTCATATAATTTATATTTTTTTATTTCGTCAAATAATGTACACTACTCTTTAGTGACATCTATTTTATATATTTTCATGCCTTTAGCTACAAATTTAGTTTCATATTCAGTTGGGATATTATGACTAATATCATCACTATATAAATCTAAAGATATATCATTTATAAGATAATCATTATTATTAAAAGACATTACTGAATACTCGAATAATTTTCGATTATCTGTTTTCATAATAATATTTTTATTACTTTTAAAAATATTGTTATACTTTTCTAAAAATATTGGACTAGTAAGACGTCTATCTTGATGTCTTTTTTTAGGCCATGGATCAGAAAAATTTAAATATATAGTATCTATTTCTTTATTAAAAATAGTATCAATTAATAAAGCATCTATTTTAATAAGTTTTAAATTATCTAATTTAATATCCTCTAATTTTTCAACTGCTCTTACCATCACACTATCAAATTTTTCAATACCAATAAAATTAATATTCGGGTATCTTATAGCATTTTCAATAATAAAATCCCCTTTACCCATTCCTATTTCTACTTTAATGGGGTTATCATTGTTAAATAAATCATTATATTTCCCTTTTAAAGTTATTGGTTCCTTTAATATATAAGGAGACTTATCAATTTTTTCACTTGCTCCTTTAACTTTTTTTAATCTCATTTAATCACCTCTTATATTTTAGCATATTTAGCACCAAATATAAATAAAAGCATATAATTAATTAGAACAAATAAAGGAGTGTGAACAATTTGAAAAAGGATCGTAACTGTGGTTTTAATCAATTTCCTATGTATCAAGGAATAAATCCAACGATGCCAATGCCTGTACCAATGCCGATGCCATTCCAAAATAGTATTCCAATGCCAGGCGTTGTTAATACTATGCCTTATCCTAGTGGTCAAGTGCCAATGACGGGAGGGCAAATGCCTTATCCAGGTGGACAAATGCCTGGTAGCAACCAAAATCTAGGTGAACCAGATCAACAACTAAGTGGTTTAAATAATAGGTTGAATAATCTTGAAAATCGTGTATCACGATTAGAAACATTAACAGGTTCTACTAATACACAATCAAATTATAATGATTCTAATTACTATATGGTCTAAAAGAAATGGAAAACCCATTTCTTTTTTTATGATTAATTAGTATGTGCATGTTTAATTGCACTTTTTGTTTCTTTACTAACCATTTGATAAATACTTAACGTATCCAACATATCTTGATTATTTGTTTTATGATTACGATCATACCCAATTATCTTTTCCTTCATTACACTATATAACTTTTCATTAAATCCAAATGTAGTTGCATAAACCAAATACTTTTCCCATAAATTAATATCTGGTAATTCTTCCATTTCCATAACATCAAAGTCTTTAAGATAACGTTTAAAAGCATTCCATTTAGAGTGTTTATTGGCACCCTTTACTGTTTTCTTCTTAAAGGTACTAAAATATACAATACCAATAATTGAAGTAATAGAAATAACATTAAAAATAAATAAATCAATTGGTAATAATAACGAAAGTAATGCAATTACTAATCCAATAATAGAATAAATAACCATTTTGACTTTAACTTTTGGCGTGCTTTCATATAGTTTTTGTTTTTCTGCTTCAATAGTTGAATGAACATACCAATTATTATATTTTTGTAAAAACTTAGTTTTATTACTAATTGCATTAGTCTTAATATTTGCTACATCAATATCTTTTTCGGCTCCAAAAATAAGTTCAATTATTTTTTTATCAGTTTCCATTAAATCTTTTGTTTTTGTCCAAGACAATAAGTAATTATCATCTTTAACTTTTTTAACTTTAATAATTTTTCTTTCAATTAAACTACATACCGAAGCTGCGAAATCATTATCATCAACGCTTTTATACATTAGATAACCAACAATAGCAGGAGTATAATTATCAGGAATACTTTTATAGTATTCACTTTTGTATTTACCATGGTATTCGCGATCATGTTTAAAATAAACTTTAATAAAGAAACCAATCATTCCAAACAACCATAAAACACTTAATACTTCTAAGGTTATTTTACCTATTTGATGTCTTAATTTTTCTAATCTCATGCTTTCAATCTCTTGTTCTTCTATTATTAATTCTGCTTCAGTTATTTTATCAAGAGCATCTTTATTCGTTAGTTTACTAGATTCACTAATAACTTCAGTATCAAATGCAGTTCTAATACTGAATGGATCTTTAGCATCTAATTCATTGACAAAGATTCTAATTTCTTCTTTATCCGTCATAATAATATTACCGTTTATTGGACCATGAGTCCATTTTTCTAATATTTCTAGATTATTCGGAATATTAATAACCATTTCTAAGTTTTTAATATCACGATGTCCTTTGGTAAAAATGTCTAATTTTACTTCACCAACATCGTTATGCAATACTGCTACATCATAAATAGTATATTCAATATAAAAACCCTTCTTATTATTAATAGTTGAACTATAAATAGTTACTTCCAAACCATCTTTTTTCTTATTGGTAGTATATATATTGTTTCTACCTTTTATGGCAGTATCTTTAGGAACTTGCCATAAAGAAGGAACTTCTTTATTAATATAATCAAAGTTAAGGAACTCATCAATATCAATGATTTTAACATTTTGTAGGGAAATATCGTCAGCATCATAAATTGAACTATCAATATATGATTCAATGCTATCATCAAATCTTTTATCAGTTGAAGATGGATACTTTAAAAAATACTTAAAGGTATCAAACTTTCCTTCTACAACAATTAATTCTCTAACCGTTACATCTCCATTTTTTAAGATTGTTGCATCGATATAGTAATTAGTTATATTCTCTTTAGCAGTAACACTAAAAGGAATAAACAATAAAGTCAAAAATAATAATATCCTTTTCATAAATCACCTCTAAAAAAAGACTTACATGCGTAAGTCTAAAATTGTACTTTTGGAACTTCTTTCTCTGCTTCTGTTGCTTCAAAGAATTCTTCAGGTTTAAACTTGAACATTGAAGCCACAATATTAGATGGAAACATTTCCAATTTATTTTTATATTTTAACACCGCATCATTATAGAATTGTCTTGCATATGATATTTTATCTTCTGTTTCAGATAAATTTTGTTGAAGATTCATAAAATTAGTGTTAGCTTTTAGATCTGGATAAGCTTCCGATAAAGCAAACAATCTTGATAAGGCTTGAGTAAGTTCACCATTAGCAGCCATTTCATCATGTGGATTAGTAGCTGAAACAGTCTTGTTTCTTGCTGTAATAACAGCATCTAAAGTTTCCTTTTCATGTGATGCATATCCTTTTACAGTTTCCACTAAATTAGGTATCAAATCAGCTCTTCTTTTAAGTAGAACATCAATTTGTGCCCATTGATCTTTGACAATATTTCTTAATCTTACTAGCGTATTATATTGGGCAATAATAAAAAATGCAATTAAAACAACTAATACACCAATAATAATTAAAACAGTCATGAATTCATTCATATTTTTCCTCCCTTTATTATAGTTCTATTATATAACATTTTTTTCAAAAAAGATACCTTTTTTGTATATATTGATATTTTTTTGACACCATAACATTAGAGGTGATACTTTTGAAAATTGATATAAGAAAAAATATTATAACTAACTTTGCGGATGCTGATGTTAATGAAATTAGTACTTCAATTAAAGCGAGCATTGAGGAAAATGAAGAAGTTACTTTACCTGGATTAGGTGTCTTTTTTGAATTACTTTGGAATAATAGTAATGAAGATGAGCAACTATTTATTTTAAACACAATAAAAAAGGGACTTCAGTAAAATACTAAATATGTGTATACAAAAAACCCATACCGGTATAAAACCGATTGGGTTTTTATGTTTATTGACAATCTTAATCCTTTTGTGTTTCGTAATCACCACAAGCTAAATGATTTTCAACTTGAATATCTCCTTCTGGTTCGCCTTGCTCATTAAGCGTCAGAATAATCAGTGCATAAGATGTTTTATCGCATTTCTTATCTTCAAAGTTCTCAATATCAACACCTGCATTAGATAAAGACTCTAAACTAATTTTATGATTACTAATACCAAAAACCTTTCCTTCAATATAGTCTTGATAATATTTAGTTGCTTTATCTTTTAATTCTGTTTCTAATTTTTCATACTTATTAGATTTTGAGCATCCAACTAAAAGCAGTACTGCTGCACCTAGAATAATTAAACCTTTTTTCATATTTCCTCCTATTTAAATTAATTTTATTTTATAATTATTACCTCAAAAGCATCAACTAAGCCATAGTCTCCTACTATCGATATTTGAAAATCACGTTTCTCAGAATCGGCTAAATTTTCAATATCGGTTTCAACTCGGCCATAAACTCTTTTAGTTTCTGAATTACTCATAACTAATTGAACTTTAAAATCTTTAGTGTCTCCACTCTTGTTTTCAACATTACCACGGACGATACTTGTTGCACCTTGCTTTTCAATTCTAATATTTTTGAAAACAATACCATCTTGTTCTTTAGCAGTTGTATCATCTAAGTTTTTCTCTTGTTCAGAAACATTATCATTGTTATCAATAGGTTGTTTTTTTTCTTCTTTTCCACAACCAGTAGATATTGAAATAACTAATACTAACACTAAGGTATAAAACAATAACTTTTTCATAAATTCTCCTTTCATTCAATTATATATACTTCTTCTGGTATAGTTAAACCTCTTAAATACGGCGTTGTTGCTCCATATTCGATTCCCCAGATAGTATCAAAATTAAATCCTTCATATCGACTGCTATATGTAGCTTCGATTTTAGACTCTATCTTTGTTACATAACTTCCAGAAACAACACCTGTTGTTTCTCCTATAAAGTATGTATTAGTTGTAGATAGTGAATTAATTGCTCCTACAAATGCACTTGCATTTGTTAGTTTTCCTAATACATATGAGCGATTGATGCTTCCAGTATAGTTATATCCAACTAATCCGCCAATATATCCGGCTGTTCCTCCTCGAGTAACTGTTCCTGCTGAGAATGCATCATATAAGGTTGAACGGTTATATCCAATTAAACCTCCGGTTCCATGACCAGTACTACTTGTTGTTGTGCTAGATTTTACATTGCCACTCGCATAACTCTTCGATACCGATCCACCACGTGTATTACCAAATAAACCTCCGACACTATCTAGTCCTTCTACATCTCCACTTGCATAAGCATAACTTACATTAGATGAATATATATAACCTGCTAAGCCTCCGACATAATAGTTTGTTCCGGTTACATTTCCGGTTGCATAACTACTTGAAATTGTTATTGTTCCACTATTATGTCTTCCGATTAAACCTCCAATATTGCTCGTTCCGCTTACATTTCCATTTGCGTAACTATTCTTAATACTTGATGTA